>CAMYND010000018.1 GCA_947259645.1 Thermodesulfovibrionia bacterium
TTTGCCCGAAGATAAGCTCTTCAAAACGTACACGTAATAATGCAATGGAAATGTCCCCTAAAAAAATGGTGGAGCTGATCGGGATCGAACCGACGACCTCGTGAATGCCATTCACGCGCTCTCCCAACTGAGCTACAGCCCCAAACTATAAAATGTAAACTAACAAGCTATTATTCAGCCAGAGAACCGACGACCTGTCGATACGACCGCTCTCCCAACTGAGCTACAGCCCCTTTAAAGTCATGAAAAACTACGCTCTTAAGTTTAAAGAAGAGCGTAGTTTTTTTCAAGTTTTACCATAGGTGTATATTATGCCCATCATAATGTAATGTTATTTCAAAATCCTCTTCATTTCCATGGAATAATTCCCTGTTCTCCCGTAGAGATATAAAGGGGGATCTATTTTAAGCCAAACTCCTGAGCCTTTAACCGCTTCTATCAATACCATTTTTGCCTCCTGCCCCTGTTTGGAATGAACAAAGCGCACTCTTTTCGGCTCAAGTTTTGAGGTTCTCAGGAGACTTATCAGTTCTGCGAGTCTGAAAGGGTGGTAGATCATGTAGAACTTGCCGGTGTGCTTGAGCAGGTATGCTGCTGTTTTTACCAGGGCAGGCAGTGTTATCTCTATTTCATGTCGAGCCACCGCACGCTCTTTATCAAGACTCATTCTGCCGGTCTTAGGCTTTCTGAAGGGGGGGTTGGAAAAGACGAAGTCAAAACTGTTTGTGGCGTAGATGTCCCGCAGTTCCATCATATCTTTTGAAAGGACTTCGATCTGGTTGTCCACTTGATTGAGGTGAATATTTCGAATTGCCCTTTCAGCCATTTTTTTTTGAATTTCTACGGCGACTATTTTCGGTTTTTTTAACCGCCGGGCAAGGAGAATCGAGATAACTCCTGAACCTGTTCCCAGCTCAACCCCTTTTCTTAAATGAATGGTAGGTATGAAATGCTCCAGGAGAAGGGCGTCGACACTGAAGCGGTACCCGTTTTTTGCCTGAAACAGCTGAATATCCTTAATGCTGTCGAGAGTTTCATCTGCTTTGGGTTGTCCGGGGATACTCATTATTTTGGTCACTTTCCTGATCAGTTCAGAGGGTTAGCAGTAATGCATTATTTATATTCGGGGAATGACTTTCAGCAGTTCATCAAAGCTGTCAATGATGGCATCAGAACCCTCAAGAAAGTCCCGCGAACGAAAACCGTATGATGCGCCTATAACCTTTATTCCCGCGGCGTTCCCTGCCTCCACATCAAAGTTACTGTCTCCCACAATTACTGCTTCTTCTTTTGAAAGCCCAAACCGGTCGAGAAGATCCAGGACCGGGACGGGCGAAGGCTTTTTCTCTCTAACGCTGTCACTTCCCCAGATTGAATCAAAGTATTCTGATATTCCCAGTTTCTCGATAATTTCCCGTGAATAAGCGGTTCTCTTGTTGGATAATACGGTTTTTGTATATCCTCCGAACTGCACGAGAGTCTCCTTAACATGAGGGTAGAGGACCGTATTATCAAGAAGATGTGCAGCATAATGCTCAAGAAACCTTTTCAGAACGATTTCTTCTGGTGTGCTGCTGTTTTTCCCCTGCTCTGATGCAGCTCGAAGATACGCCTCTCTCTGAGAAGGTGTTATGAGAGAAACCAGGAGATTTGATATCCCGGTCCCTACCATCGCCTTTGTCTCTTCAACGGAATAGCTCTGTGCATTAAACGGCAGCAGGGCGTGGTTAAGGGCATTGGTGATGTCCTGCCCTGTATCAGCAAGGGTTCCGTCCAGATCAAATATGATGAGTTTTACCATAATAAGCAGCACACATTATAACAAATTAAAGAGAAAGCTGGATATGAGACACAGCGGCACAGAGAATAAGAAATAATAAAAAAAGCACGATACTGTTTATTGGTATCGTGCTTCCGGGTTGTTCATAAAAGAAGGTTATTTTATCTGGTGCTTCTCACCCACCTGTACTCTCGTCAGAGCACGGTCCAGCGCTGAAGTGGCACGAATTTCATCGATTTTTTCAGCCTTTTTCAGGCGTTCTTCCGCACGCTTTATTGCTTCCTGAGCCCTTTCAATATCAATCTCCTCAGACTTCTCAGCGCTGTCTGCGAGGATCGTGACCTTGTCGGGACCGACTTCAGCATATCCCCAGTTTACAAAGAAATGCCCTGTTTCAGAACCTTTTCTATAGGTCAGCATTCCGATATTCAGTGTGGTTAAAAACTGGATATGGTTTGGCAAGACACCAAACTCTCCCTCGCTTCCTGAAGCGATCACCTCATCAACCTCATCGGTAAATACATGCCCATAGGGTGTGACAATATCTAATGTTAATTTGTCCGCCATAGATTTTCCTTTTGGCCACTGATTTTCAGTGACTCAGACAATCCCTGTAATAGTCTTACATATTGTCTGTGTCAGTCAGTGGCAGAATTTATTATCCGTTCCAGCCGAGCTTTCTCCCTTTTTCCTCAACTTCTTCAATGCCGCCGACCATATAGAATGCCTGTTCCGGCATGTCATCATACTTGCCGTCAACGATAGCCTGAAATCCTTTAATGGAATCGGCAAGCTTCACGTATTTGCCCGGTGTGCCGGTAAAGGTCTCAGCAACATGAAATGGCTGGCTCAGGAATCTCTGGAGTTTCCTCGCACGGGAAACGGATATTTTATCATCTTCGGAAAGCTCTTCCATTCCGAGAATTGCGATAATGTCCTGAAGCTCCTTATACCTCTGCAGGATCATCTGAACACTTCGTGCAACAGCATAATGTTCTTCACCAAGGATCAATGGATCAAGGATTCTTGAAGTTGAGTCAAGAGGGTCAACCGCCGGATAGATGCCGAGCTCTGATATCGCCCTTGAAAGAACAACAGTTCCGTCAAGGTGGGTAAACGCTGTAGCAACAGCAGGGTCAGTGAGATCATCAGCCGGGACATAAATAGCCTGCATCGATGTAATAGCGCCTTTATTTGTTGAGGTGATTCTTTCCTGAAGAATCCCCATATCAGTTCCCAGGGTAGGCTGGTATCCGACAGCGGAGGGCATCCTGCCAAGGAGAGCTGAAAGTTCAGCACCTGCCAGGGTATATCTGAATATGTTATCCAGAAAAATAAGAACGTCCTGCCCCTCATCTCTGAAGTATTCAGCGACTGTCAGCGCAGAAAGAGCGACTCGCGCTCTTGCGCCCGGCGGTTCATTCATCTGCCCATAAATCAGGGCTGTTTTGTCCAGAACGCCTGACTCTTTCATTTCAAGGTAAAGGTCATTCCCTTCCCTTGTTCTTTCACCGACACCTGCAAACACTGAAACACCACCATGGACCATAGCGATATTGTGGATCATTTCCATAATAACAACAGTTTTGCCGACTCCGGCGCCGCCGAACATTCCCATTTTTCCACCCTTTACAAAGGGAACGAGAAGGTCAAACACTTTAACGCCCGTCTCAAAAACCTGAGTTGAGGTATCCTGTTCAGTAAACTCAGGGGCTTGCCGGTGAATTGGCAGTCTCTTTGTTGTTTCTACCGGACCTTTCTGGTCAACTGGTTCGCCGATAACATTTAATATTCTCCCGAGAGTTTTTTCGCCAACAGGAACAGTTATTGGCTGTCCTGTATCAACGGCTTTCATCCCTCTCACAAGGCCGTCTGTTGTCTGCATGGCAACGGTTCTGACCAGGTTTTCCCCGAGGTGGCTCGCCACTTCAAGGGTTAAATTGATTTCAGGGGCACCTTTTTCCTTGTCACCGGCCTGCTCAACTTTCAGCGCATTCAATATAGCAGGTAATTGTTCATCGAACTCAATGTCGACAACAGCACCGATGACCTGAGCTACTCTACCTTCGTTCATAATATATGTCCTCCATTATTTTCCTGGTTCGTAGATAGTAGATAGGAGTTACGGGCTCTGTATGATAATTTCCCCTTTGTTAACTACTAACTACAAGCTACCAACTACCTCTGCTTATCCCTTCAATGCTTCCACACCACCAACAATGTCCATAAGCTCAGCAGTAATCGACGCCTGTCTGGCCTTATTGTACTGAAGAGTAAGTCTGTTGATCATATCATTGGCGCTCTGTGTGGCATTCTCCATAGCTGTCATCCTGGCAGCCTCTTCAGATGCCTGTGACTCCAGCAGGGCCCTGAAAATCTGCACTTCTACATTCTTCGGCAACAGCTGGCTCATAATCTCCTGCTGGGATGGCTCATAGATGAATGACATAGGCTCGTCTTCTGATTCATCGGACTGCTGCGGCGGCTCCATGGGCATCAGTTTCGAAACTATCACTTCCTGGTTCATTACAGTCTTAAATGTGTTGTAGATGACATATACTTCATCCATTGCTCCGGCTGTATAATTTTCTATGAGGTCATTTGATATGTTCCGGACATCCGAGTATACGAGTTTGCCGGACAGTCCGGTCCAGGAATTGCGCAGTTCAATATTTCGCCTCTTTAAGTATTCAGCGGCCTTTTTCCCGACTGCGCTGATTTTGATGCTGTAATTTTCGCCTTTTCTTTCAGCAATAAATTTTTCCGCGACCTTCATGATATTGGTATTAAAGGCGCTGCATAATCCCCTGTCGCTCGTCAGTACCAGAATTTCCACATTCTGCTGCGGACGCTGGACAAGCAATGGGTGCAGCTCCCCTCCGCTTCCGGCAAGACTGCTGAGAACAGCTTTCATCTTGTCAGAATAAGGCCTCATTTCAAGCATTCTTGTCTGGGCTTTTCTGAGCTTGGATGCAGCCACCATTTTCATGGCCTTGGTGATCTGCATTGTACTTTTAACTGCTGTAATTCGTCTCTGTATATCTCTTAAAGTAGCCATTGGTTAGCCCTTAGTTTTCAGCGCTCAGCTATCAGTTTATTAAGCAAATTTCTTTGCTGAACACTGACGGCTGACAGCTTGTTGCTGTAATTACGCCTGAAATCCTTTCTTGAATTCTTCTATCGCTGACTTAATTTTTTCTTTTAAGGTGTCATCAATCGCTTTTTTATCAGCGAGTTCTGTCCGCAGATCGTCCTTTGTGTTTCTGAAATATGTTAGTAACTCTACTTCAAATTTGCTAATCGCCTCAACAGGGACATCGTCCAGATAACCATTGGCACCAGCAAAAAGGCCGATAACCTGGTCTTCCATTGTGAGAGGGACATACTGGTTCTGCTTCAGGAGTTCAACCATTCTCTTCCCGCGCTCAATCTGGGCAAGTGTCGTTTTATCAAGATCAGAGCCAAACTGGGCGAATGCGGCCATTTCCCTGTACTGGGCAAGGTCGAGTCTGAGTGTGCCCGCAACCTGCTTCATAGCTTTTGTCTGGGCAGCGCCGCCAACACGGCTGACTGACAGTCCAACGTTCACAGCAGGCCGAATGCCGGCATAAAAGAGCTCCGGCTCAAGGTATATCTGACCGTCAGTAATTGAGATAACATTTGTTGGTATATATCCGGAAACGTCACCGGCCTGGGTTTCAATAATCGGCAGCGCGGTAAGTGAGCCGCCTCCCAGTTCATCTGAAAGTTTAGCAGCTCTTTCAAGGAGTCTCGAATGGAGATAGAAAACATCTCCGGGAAATGCCTCACGACCAGGGGGACGTCTTAACAAAAGAGACAGCTGCCTGTATGCTGTCGCCTGTTTACTCAGGTCATCATATACTATTAACGCGTGCTTACCATTGTCTCTGAAATATTCACCGAGGGCACATCCTGTATAGGGTGCAATGTACTGAAGCGGAGCGGGCTCACTTGCTGAGGCGGTAACGATAATTGTATGTTCTAACGCGCCCTCTTCTTCGAGTTTTTTAGCAACACGGACAACGTTTGACCTCTTTTGCCCGATCGCGACGTAAATACAGACAACACCGCTTCCCTTCTGGTTGATAATTGCGTCAATACCGATAGCTGTTTTGCCTGTCTGGCGGTCTCCGATGATAAGTTCACGCTGCCCCCTTCCTACGGGGATCATCGCGTCCACGGCTTTCAGACCGGTCTGCAAAGGCTCTCCAACGGGCTGCCTGTCAATAATGCCCGGTGCCACAACGTCAACGATCCTGGTTTCCTTCGCGTTGAGCGGCCCCTTGCCGTCTATGGGCTGACCAATAGCGTTTACTACTCTGCCCAGCAGTTCTTCACCAGCTGGCACTGACATGATTTTGCCGGTACGTTTTACAATGTCACCTTCTTTGATCAGCGTGTCTTCGCCAAAGAGAACAGCACCGACAGAGTCCTCTTCAAGGTTAAGGGCCATGCCAAAAACCTCATTCGGGAACTCCAGCAGTTCTGACGCCATACAGTTGTCAAGGCCGTATATCCTGGCAATACCATCACCGACCTTCACCACGGTTCCGACTTCGCTGACATCAACACGTTTCTCAAAATCGGTAATCTGTTTCTTTATAAGCTCACTTATTTCATCAGCTTTCAGTTCTGATACGTCCATCTATTCACCCCCGATATATCTGGTAGAGGCGCAGCATGCCACGCCCGTACAATCTGGTTATCTCGTTAATTCTGCCCGCAGCAGGCGGAGTTGGCCTTTAATGCTGCTGTCATAAATTGTGCTGCCCACCTTGACAATAAAGCCGCCGAGCAGAGAAGGATCAACTTCACTCTTGATATCTATCTCTCGTTCTGTCAGATCTTTCAATGCGGCCTTAAGCCTTTCTGTATGGCTGTCATCAAGTATGACCGGAGCGATTACATAGGCGGTTTCTTTCTTTTGGTTATCATTATAGGCTGTTACGGCTGCCGCGATTATCTCTTTTAACGCGGAGAGGTGCCCCTCTATGATAATGATTTTCAGAAGCTTTTCAGTTTTCGCTGAAAACTTTAATAGCGGCAGCAAAGAACTGAATGCCTTGCTTTTTTCCTCTTCTGAAAAGATCTGTCCGGCGAAGAGGCGTTTCAGCTGCCTGTTTGATTCAAGAAGCTGTGAGAAGGCCTTAAACTCCTCTACGACAGCGGGGACTTCTGAAATTTC
Source organism: Thermodesulfovibrionia bacterium (assembly GCA_947259645.1). Classification (GTDB taxonomy): domain Bacteria; phylum Nitrospirota; class Thermodesulfovibrionia; order UBA6902; family UBA6902; genus Glo-13. Next base: position 6,987 of record CAMYND010000018.1, read on the forward strand.
CGCGCTGCTCATCAGTGCTCTGCTGTACTTCTTTCCGGTCTGATTTTTATTCAATTCTTTTCCTCGAGCCGTTTGATATAGTCATTAATAAGGGTTTCCTGCTCTTTCTGCCCAAGCTGGTCCTGGATCTGTTTTTCTGCCAGGTCAAGCGCCATGAGGGCCGCGTCTGATTTAATCGTTTCTTTGGCTTTCTGCAGTTCAAAGTCGATATTTGCCTTTGCCTGCTCCAGGATCTTTTCCTTTATGCGTTCACCCTCAGCGATGATCGCGTCTTTTTCCTTTTGCCCTGATTTTCTCGCGGCATCCAGGATATGCTCAATTTCCGTGTCAGTGTTGCTGAGTTTTGCCTGGACCTCATTTAATGTCTTCTGGGCAATTTCTTTGGCCTCTTGAGCCTCCCTGAGTGCCTTCTCGATCGTCTCTGTGCGGGCTTTGAAAAAGTCCTTGATCGGCTTCCGCCCGAATTTAACCAGTACAACGAATAGAATTAAAAAGTTAATGACCGGCCAGAGCCAGTCTTTCCAGGTAAAGTGGTGTTCACCTCCTCCTCCGCCAATAGCGTGGGCAGAAGATGTGACGATCAGATTAATTCCTGCAATTATAAGAAAGGCGAGGATGGGTGACGTGAAAGTTGATATTTGAAATTTGAAGTTATGAATTGATCTCATGCCCCTACCAACTTATCCACTATCTGTTTTGAAAAAGACTCAATATTGGATTTCAGTTCTGCTCTGGCTTTTTCAGTAGCAGTATTGAGCTCTTCTTTTGCTTTCCTGTTTATCTCTATCGCGTCGTTCTGGGCTGACTCAAGAGAGACTCTTTGTGCTTCCGTGCCCTCTTTTGCCTGCTCTTCGAAGATTTTCTTGGCCTTTATTCTGCCATCAGCCATTTTCCCCTCTATACGGGCGATAACATCATCTTTTTCCTTGCCCAGTTTTTTTGCCATTTCAAGCGCGCCTGTTGTGTTTTCTTCCCTTTTCTTAAACAGTGCCAGGAGAGGTTTAAATAAAACGATATTTAAAAAAACAATGAGAAACAAAAAATTAATCAGCTGGACAATAAACCATTTTAATTCAAGTTCAAGCATATGTGCTCCTCATCAGCGTAAGAAAATTCGGATTGATAGCATCAAGCAAGATAAAGTCCTGAAAAATTACCACAGCAAATAGGTTTTGTCAATGAATCAATAAGGATATTTGTGAATTTTATAAAACGCTGAAATACCGCTTCTATCGTTGATCGTTCAGTAAGAATCAGCAATGCTGACAGTCTCTTTAACCACTTTTGACTTTTTAACCACTTTCCATTAAACTTCTCATAATTATGGGCGGTGAAACAGTATTAACACTCATTCTCAAGGCAGGACTGGTAGTTAAATTTGTCCTCCTGATATTACTCTTTTTTTCAGTAGTTTCATGGGCGATAATCGTCTTTAAATTGAGGTTGTTCTCCAAGGTTGAAAAAGAGTCTGCCAATTTCCACAATATGTTTTTAAAGAGCAAAGAGTGGGAATCACTGTACAAGTCTACAAAACGGTATACAATCAGTCCCCTTGCCAACCTGTTCAGGGCAGCCTATGCGGTTGAGGACGCAGGCAGGGATGAAATTAGAAGAACGTTGAAGAGGGTTGAAGCCACTGAGGCCGCCCGCCTTGAGCGACACCTTACTTTTCTGGCAACGACCGGTTCAACAGCACCCTTTATTGGTCTTTTCGGAACAGTCTGGGGGATTATGAACTCATTTCTGAGTATCACGCGGGTTGGTGCCGGCACACTCGGCGCTGTTGCCCCGGGCATAGCAGAGGCCCTCATTGCAACGGCTGCGGGTCTGGTTGCCGCGATTCCGGCTGTTGTGGCATATAACTATAATCTCAGCAGAGCGCGGCGCAACATTATCATGATGGAAGACTTTTCCCAGGAACTGCTGGATTTTTGTGCGAGGAAACATGGAGAAACGGAGACAGGCTCTTTCTGAGATAAATGTAACCCCCTTTGTTGACGTGATGCTCGTCCTTCTTATCATTTTCATGGTAACAGCACCTCTCCTTCAGCAGGGAATCGATATTAATCTGCCGCAGGCTAAGAGCAAAGAGATGGAGCCTGCCGAAAGAATAGTTGTAACTATAAGGAAAGACGGCAAAATATATCTTAATAAGTCATCTGTGACAGAAAAGGAATTATCAGCACGGCTTTCAAAAAAGAAAAACAAGGAAGTATACCTTAAGGCCGATAAAGACGTTCCCTATGGCGTTGTCGTACGAGTAATGGGCGAGTTAAGGGAAATCGGCATAGAAAAACTGGGGATGATTACTGAGCCGATAGCACGTGTTAAATGAGGCGGTCCCTGAACATCGGCAAGGAGCCAAATCTCCAGAAAATTGTCCTTGCGTCCGCTCTCATGCATGTTCTTTTCATCGCACTGATTACTGTTCCCCTGAAGACCAAAGAGCGTGAGTATAAAACCTACTTCGTAAATATTGTGTCCCCTACTGAGGTGCAGAGGCCGTCAAAGTCACCGGTGACCAGGAAAAAGACCGTCACGAAAAAGACTGTCACGAAAAAGAGTAGTGTTGAAAAAAAGCCCGCTCCCCGCAGGAAGGTTAAGCCAAAGGAGGCGGTAAAGGAAAAGACGGTGCCGAAAAAAGTTGCCCCCAAAAAGGGCGTAATGCTGGAGCCGGACAAGACTGAAGTGGTATCAAAAGAGATTGAGCGGCTTCGCGCAATCAGCGCGCTGGGAAAAAAGAAGAGGGCCCGGGAGGAAGAGATGGCTGCAGAAAAGGAAGCTGAAGAAGCGGTTGCACAGGCGATCGCCGGGATAAAAAACAGAAAGACCATCAGCATTTCTAAAGGCGCAGGAATTCCGGGAATCCAGTCATCTGTTGAGCCTGAGTCATACTATGCGCTAATATATGAAAAAATATGGAGCGAGTGGACCTATCTTGGTATTGATATACCTGATAACTCATCCGGACTTGAAATAATCATGTCAATTAGTATTGACCGTGACGGAAACATTGTTTCCCATGTAATTGAGAAGTCTTCTGGTGACGATGATTTTGATGAATCAGCTGAAAGAGCCATAAAAAAAGCAAGTCCGCTTCCCTCGCCGCCGGTTGAGATGGAAGTCGGGCTGAGGTTCCGTTTATGAGGGCGATGACAAAAATAATATATGTGCCGATAAAATTCCTTTTTCTTTTTATTGCGATGCTGGCGGTAAGCCTTCTCTTGCCAGATTCGATTCAGTCTAAAGTATACCTTGATATTACATCCCCCGGGGTGAGACAGCTGCCCGTCTCAATTCATGTCAAAGGCCCGGCCCGGGCAAAAGAAATAGAATGGATTGTCAAAAATGACCTTGACACGACGGGACTCTTTGAATTTGTTGATCCTGATGTGCCCGGAGCTGAGATCAGGGCAGAACTGGATGTCGAAATTGCTTCTGAAATCAAGGTGATTCTGGCAATCAATGATCTGGTTGAAGGCAGACAGGTGCTGAGGAAACGGCTTTCAGCTTCGCCAAAAACCAGTATCCGGGCCATGGCCCACAGCATATCAAATGACATATACAAGGTTGCTACTGGCAAGAAAGGAATATTCAGAACAAAACTCTCCTACCTGGTGAGCCCTAGGTCAGGTCAAAAAGATCTTCGTATCATGGACTGGGACGGCTTTAATTCTGTGCGGATTACCTCGAGGGGCCTGACATCAAGCCACAGCTGGTCGCAGGATGGTAACTATCTTCTCTACTCGGCAGAGAGAAAGAGAATGTGGAAGATATACATCAGGGACCGGAGGCAGGGGAAGGAATCGGTTCTCTATTCAGCAAAAGGCCTGAATATGGTCGGAGGGACATCTCAGGACGATATTGTGGCATTTTCCTCCTCAAAAGAAGGAAGTTCCGAGATCTATACCATGAATATATATGGGCAGAAGCTCAAGAAACTTACCAGATCCAGAGGGATTGATGTATCTCCGGTATTCGCTCCTGATGGTAATAAAATTGCCTTTGTTTCAGACCGGGGAGGTTCACCGCAGATATATGTCATGAGTTCAAAGGGACGGGGGCACAGGAGGCTCACATTTGAGGGGACATACAATACATCGCCCTCATGGTCTCCCGATGGAAAATGGATCGCCTATGTAGGAAGAAAAAATGGCAAAAATCAGGTATTCATGGTAAAATCTGACGGTAAAGATTTACGGCAGCTCACATTTACCGGCAACAATGAGAGTCCGACATTTTCGCCGGACGGATTTTTTATAGCCTTTGACTCTGACAGGGATGGAAAGAGCGGGGTTTACATAATGCGTACAAGGGGGGATGGGCAGAAACGGATATCACCCGATCATTTAAATGCAAAGTCGCCAAAGTGGTCACCATATTTTAAATAAATCAGTTTTTTTAAGGAGGGTTCTATGAAAAAAATATTAATCGTGCTTTTATTGGTAGTTGCAGTAGGCTGCACCAAGAAATATACCAAGACTCCCGGAAGTGAAGATATGCCGTATCTGCAGGTAAAAGAACAGATGATGAAAGATAAAATGGCTGAACCGGAAGAGATTGTTGAAGAAATGGTTGTGGCACAAGAGGAGAGGATTTACGAGCAGGAACTCTCTGCGGAAGAAAAGGCCAGATCCATATTCAGAGACATCTTATTTGACTATGACAAATACAATATCCGGCCTGAAGCCAGGCCGGCCCTCGACTCTGTAGCCGCATTCCTGAAAGAGGAATCACGGGTCAATATAGTCATTGAAGGTCACTGCGATGAACGTGGCACAAATGAATATAACCTCGCCCTTGGCGAAAAGCGGGCAAAGGCTGCCAGAGATTATCTTGCAGCCAGGGGTGTGTCGTCGGCCAGAATGCTCATACTGACCTATGGTGAAGAGAAACCTCTTTGCATGGACCATAATGAGTCATGCTGGCAGAACAACAGAAGAGCGCACTTTGTCCTGACCCGTTAAGTTGACTGGTTTTCTTGTCGATATGATACGGGCCTGTTTAATGTAAAAGGGGTTTGAATGTTTCTATCTAAAAGAATGAAAAATTGTTGTTCTTTATGGGTTGGTTTCGTTTTTCTCGTTTCTCTGAGTATTTTTACCGGATGCGCATCAACTGATGATATCGGCAGGATGCAGTGGGACATTAATCAGTTAAGGTCGGACATCAATAAAATCAGGAAAAATTCCCAATCAACAACGCGCATGGAGGCTGTGAACAAACAGCTCGATGCAATCGAAGAGTCCCAGAAAACAAACAGCACAACAATATCGGACCTGATGATTCAGGTGCAGTCATTGACATCTGAGTTCCAGGTTTTAACAGGCCGTTTTGAAGAATCAAAATATTTTTCTGAAAAGAGCGCTACTGAACTGCTGGAAGATAAAAATACCTTGTCTGAAAAGATCAGGGAGCTGGAGCTTGCAATGGCAGAGCTCGAAAAAAAGACTGATAAGGCCCTGATTCCTCCTCCTCCCCCCCCTCAGCCGGTACCGCTGAAGAAAGAAACAACAAAGACCGTAGTGACCGCACCCGGCCAGAAGATGAACGCTGTTAATGGTTCAAAGAGTCAGAAGGATACAGTGAAAGATCTGTATATGTCTGCCTATGAATCATACAATAAGGGCAACCTGGATGAGGCGAGACAGTCATTTGGCGATCTGATAAAGAACTATCCTGAAAATGATTATTCCGACAATGCGCGCTTCTGGATGGGAGAAGTGTATTACAAGGAAGGCAAGTTTGAGGATGCCATACTCTCTTACCAGGAGCTCTTTGATAAAAACCCGAAGAGCGACAAAGTTCCCGGCGCCATGCTTAAACAGGGTCTGGCATTTTATGCTTTGAAGGACGAAAAAACAGGATCAATAATTCTCGAAAAACTGATCGAAAAATATCCGTTCACAGAACAGGCAAAGCTTGCAAAGAGAAAACTCAGCAAGCGCGCTGTACCGTCGAAAACTAATTAAGCCAGCCTGCTGACCATACCTCAGTCTCGTGCCTTTCTTGATAAAAATCAGTGAATGATATCCGCTGTAGCCTGCCGGAAAAACCGCTCTCTCAACGACTGAATTGACACTTTGACCTCAATTTTCATGCAGGCGGATCCCATCTTCAGGGACTGGAATTAATTAGATCGCCTAATACGTTAATTAGCATTATTAAATGGACAGCGTACCCGTTACGTGATATTCATAACGTAGAGAACTATTTATTAACAATGCTTTCATATTGGAGGATGAGAATATGCTGACATGTATAAAAAATAACGCATATCCGGTCAGGATAATGATACTGGCACTGTTTTGTCTGAGTTTATTTTGCTCATATGCATTTGCAGTTGATACATGTATCGACTGTCACCAGGACGATAAATTCAGAGTACAGAATAAGCGGTTATTTGATTATTACAATGACTGGAAAGATTCAGTTCATAACCTTGCAGGGGTAAGCTGCAGTGATTGTCACGGCGGGAATCCCTTGAAATCAGACAAAATCGCTGCGCATAAGGATAATTTCTCGTCATTAAGTCATATGGATAGTACTGTATACAGGAAAATTCCTGATATGTGCGGGAAATGCCATGAATCAGAGTTGAGTAATTTCAGGCAGAGCAAACATTATAAATCCCTCTTTGATAAGGGGACCGGGCCTCACTGTGTTACCTGTCACGGATCGATGAATGTGGAAGTTTACTATACATCTGTTATCGTGAGGACCTGTCAAAGCTGCCATAATGAGTATACAGAGAATATGCCCGAAGTTGCCGGAGAAGCGGACAAGGTGCTCCATCGCATCAATGTTTCCCGAGCCTTTAAAAACTGGAGCTCTTTGCATTATTCTGAGAAAGAGCCTGAGAAGGTTCGTGAAATAAATGATCTCTACCAGGATGTTGCCGAGTCGTGGCATACATTTAACTTTGAGCAGTTAGATGAAAAGTCTATGAATTTGCTCAACATGTCTAAAACCCTGGTAAACAGGGGTTTGGCTGAAAAGAGGGAGAGCAGAGAGAACAAGTAACCGGGTTAATTTAAGAGATTGAAGAGGAACGGTGATTACCAAAGGTGAAGCACAGCGACTCACTCACGGTATGTCATCAACAGATAGGCAAATATATTTCAGGAAACCGGATTACGGTAACGAATTAAACTGTTTTAATAGTTGTGCGTGAAGATGCCAGGCAAACAACTGATCCCATTCCGCTGGTTTAACCTGTCCCTGCAATAAATCAGTTCCCAGAAGCATTCAAGAAAATATAAAAATTATTTATTGGACAATTTAGTTGCGCAGTATTTAAAGTTTATGAGGTGTTTGAACAACCGGGTTCCTGTATTAATACATTTTCATCGGGCAGATCTCATTCATATGAAAGATGAAGACAAATCAAAAAAACAGCTTATTGATGAGCTGAAAGAGCTGAGAGAGTTCAAATCAATATTTGAAAACCTTCCTATCGGAATCGCCTTTCTTGATGCGGACTTCAGATTTATTGCCGCAAACAGGTTTGTGACTGAATTTACCGGGTTAAGCGAGCAGGAGCTCGTGGGCAAACTCTGTTATGACAAGGTTGGAGAGTATGCAGATGACCCCTCAAAAGAGGGTACAGAGAAAGTCTGCAGTTTCTGTAAAAAAGATGAGTGCTTCAGCAGCAGAAGGCCGACAATCACAGAAAGGCCTCTTGGTGATTCTATTCTCAGGGTGACAACAATCCCGAAGCTCGATGAAAAGGGGGATATTTCACGTTTTCTCGAGATAATAGAAGATATTACAGAGAGCCGGAAAGCTGAAGCTGAGACGATACGGGTGAGTCAGCTGGCAGCCCTGGGCGAGTTGGCAGCAGGCGTAGCCCATGAAATAAACAATCCGATTAACGGAATTATAAACTACGCTGAGCTGCTTTCAGGGAAAACCGGGCAGGAAGACAAGAGGCAGGAGATCACCCGGAGAATCATTAAGGAAGGCGACAGAATCGCGGGCATTGTGAAAAACCTCCTATCCTTTTCTGCGGTGAGCAGGCACGAGCCTGTGGTTGTTTCCGTTAATGAAATTATGTCGGACAGCCTTGCCTTAACAGAAACACAAATAAGAAAGGACGGCATTCACCTTACCGTGAACATTCCTGAAGATTTGCCTCAGATTACTGCCCAGTCCCAGCAGATTGAACAGGTCTTTCTCAATGTTATCAGTAACGCCCGGTATGCCTTAAACCAGAAATATCCTGAGACCCATGACAATAAAATCCTCGAAATCTATGCTGAGCAGATGAGCGTTGATGACAAACCATATGTGCAGGTAACATTTCATGACAGAGGAACCGGAATACCCGATAAAATCCTCGACAAGATAAAAAACCCTTTCTTCTCCACCAAACCAAATGGTGTTGGAACAGGGTTGGGCCTGAGTATCAGCCACAGCATTGTAAGTAATCATGGGGGCAGATTATTAATCGACAGTGCGGAAGGTGAGTACACAAAGATTCTCATACAGCTTCCCTCCTTGTAAGTGATCAGCCGGAAGCAAGATCCTCAACCCCGCGCTGCCCCTTCACCGGCCCTGTTTTCCTGTAATTTTGCAGAAACCTGCGCTCTGCTTCCTTCGAGCCGGAACCGTTAACCTCCTGAAATAATAATTAAATACTGGTTCAGGTAGACAAGGCCTCTTTTTTATAGTAATTAAAGAGTATGCAGTATTGTGATAAAGATCAGGGTTCCTTTCCGCAAAGGAGGGAGAATAATGTTGAAAAAAAACTGCTGGGAATTTAATAAGTGCTGCAGGAATGTAAATGGCGGTGCAGACAGCAGGAGGTTGCCGTGCCCTTCCTCTAATATGGTTTCATTGTCCGGGCTGAATGGAGGCAAGAATGCGGGACGAATATGCTGGAATATTGCCGGTTCATTTTCAGGCCATGGCATCCGGAAAATAGCGCTCAACAACAGGCCTTCCTGTGTCCGATGTGATTTCTTCAAACTCGTTGAGGAAGAAGAAGCGGATAATTTTAAATTTCTTACTCCGGACTCTCTTCATGGATATGAGCAGTATTCGTACGGAAAAAGGAAAACAGCGAGGTTTGACAGCCATCTTGACCTGGAATTAATGCTGCCGGAGGGCAGGGCAGACTATATCGTTGGTGTGACAGGAAATATTTCCCGGGGGGGACTCAGCTTTGTCTCTGAAAATATAAATGCGAAAACAGGAGAAACACTTCAGTTCAGAATACAGGATCGTCAAAGAGAACAGACTGTCCCGGCACGGGGAGAGATCATCTGGAAGCACCAGGTACGAGACAGGTGCCTGGCCGGAATTAAGATAACAGGCATTGATGAGCAGAGAAAGACGGAGATAGTGCACAATGCCTATGAAAAATATCTTGGGAAGTAGCAGAAATGAAATTCTGAGAGCAGGACCCTACGTTTTTTCAACCTTAACAGCACAGGATTTATATTCCGGTGTTCCCGCAATCGGGTCCCTGTGTTCTGAAGTGAGGAAATTGGACAGTGCTTCAGGAAAGTGAAAGGTCATAAACACATTTCCTGTCTGCATACGCTTTGTAATGCGAGCCTTCACGCTTACTCTTCCCCTCCGCGATGAGACACTGAGGAGATCATTTTCCTTGATCTGTAAATGTGTTGCATCATCAGGATTAATTTCAATATGCTCTTCAGGAATCAGTTCCATAATCCCCGATACCCTTCTGGACATTGAACCGTTATTATAATGCTCCCGGATTCTGCCTGTGATAAGCACGAAGGGATACTCCTTATCAGGCATTTCACCTGAACCTTTATGGTCGAGAACCATGAACTTGGCCAATCCTCCGGGTCTGGAAAACAGGTCTGTATACAGCGTTTTAGTTCCGGGATGGTCTTTGGTCGGGCAGGGCCACTGCAGGGTCTGCCTCTCGAGACGCTCATAACTGATACCACCATACGGCGGGGTAAGGCTTGCGATTTCATCCATAATTTCAGATGGATGAGAATACTCAGCAGGATATCCCATCAGGGTGGAAAGCTTGCAGATGACCTGCCAGTCTGCCATTCCCGCGAGCGGCGCTATCGCTTTCCGCACCCTCTGAACCCGGCGCTCTCCGTTCGTAAATGTCCCGTCTTTTTCAGCAAAGCTTGAGCCGGGAAGAATGACATGAGCGTACTTCGTGGTCTCAGTCTGAAAAATATCCTGAACCACCAAAAAATCAAGGGACTTTAAGGCCTTTCGTACTTGATTAGAGTTCGGGTCAGTCTGGGCAGGGTCTTCGCCCAGAATAAAGAGGCCCTTGAATGAGCGTCCGCAGGCCTGATCAAGCATCTCAACTGATTTCAGTCCTGCTTTCGGTGAAATAGGAACTCCCCAGGCTTTTTCAAACTTTTCCCGTACCTCCGGGTTGGCAACCGGCTGATAGCCCGGCAGAATGTTTGGCGATGGTCCGAGATCTGATGCTCCCTGCACATTGTTCTGACCTCGTAATGCCATAATACCTGTTGACGGCCTGCCGATATGACCGCAGACAAGGGCGAGGTTTGCAATTGCCATGGCGTTTTCCGTGCCTGTGCGGTGTTCTGTTACACCAAGGCCATAAACGATCATTGCCTTATCAGCATGGGAATACAGTCTGGCAGCTTCAACCAGTTTCTCTTTTGAAACCCCTGTAATTTTTTCTACGGTCTTGGGGTCATATTTTTTCACATGCTTTTTAATTTCATCAAAACTCTCAGTCCTCTTTGCGATGAACTCCCTGTTCTCCCACCCATTCTTTAAAATAATGTGAACGAGGCCGTTCATTATCGCGATGTTTGTGCCCGGATGCAGGTTGAGCCAGACATCGGCACGTTTCGCCATCCATGTCTGTCTCGGATCACCCACGACAAGTTTAGCCCCTTTTCTCAAGGCCTTTTTCAGGTAAATGGAAACAATTGGGTGGGCCTCTGTCGGGTTTGAACCAAAGAGGAAGAGCATGTCGATATCCGGCATCTGGGCCAAGGAATTCGTGGCAGCACCTGCTCCCAGGCTGGTGGCCAGACCGGCCACAGTAGGGGCGTGTCAGACACGGGCGCAGTTGTCCACATTGTTTGTCTTAAAGACCGTTCGTACAAACTTGGCAAGAAGGAAGTTCTCTTCATTGGTACACCGTGATGATGAAAAGGCGCCGCAGGAATCAGGTCCGTGCTTCTTCAGAATTTCACTAAACTTTTTAGCAACCAGGCCAAGGGCTTCATCCCAGGATGCTTCCACAAACTTTTTTCCTTTTTTGATGAGGGGTTTTGTTATCCTGTCAGGACTGTGGATGAAATCATATCCGTATCGTCCCTTGATACACAGGTTCCCATGGTTCACAGGGCCGTTATAGTCTGAGGTTACTTTTACAACCTTGTTATCTTTTACATTCAAGAAGAAGTTGCAGCCTGTTCCGCAGTAGCCGCAGGTGGTCCTGACTTTTTTGAAGTCTTTTGCACGGCCCTTGCCTCTTCCCTTTTTATCGGTCAGTGCCCCTGTCGGACAGGTGGACACACACTGGCCGCAAAATTCACAGTTTGACAGTGTGCGCGCTGTTCTGAAGGCGGTATCAGGCACTGTGTTAAATCCTCTGCCCGTAAAATCAATGGTTCCTGCCATTACTACTTCATTGCATATCCTGACGCACCTTCCGCAGACAATACATTTATTGGGTTCGTAGGTAATGAAGGGGTTGGCCTGCCGAATGGGGAGGTCCCATCGCTCGCCTCCGTACTCGCTGCCATCAACATTGTATTCATAGGCGAGGTCCTGCAGTGAACAGTCTCCGTCAGCTTCACATCTCATGCAGTCGTTGGGATGATTGGACAACATGAGGGAAACGAGTCGTGTCCTGATCCTCTGCACGGTTTCGCTGTCAGTGGATATATCCATATTATCTGCAGCAGGAGTAGTGCAGGCGGGAAGGAGCCGTGCCATTCCCTTTATCTCAACACTGCAAAACCGGCAGGAGCCGTAGGGTTCCAGCCGGTAATCATGGCAGAGCGTGGGGATTTTAATTCCTGCCCTGTTCGCGGCATTCAGAATCGTATCTCCCTCACTGCAGGAGATTTTTTTTCCGTTTATCTTAATTTTAATTTTGCCTTTTGACAAAATGACCTCCTGAGAAGCTTCTTATAGTATTGCGTGAAACGGGCATACTTCATAACAGTTGCCGCACTTAACACATTTATCCCTGTCAATGAATGCCGGCTGCTTTCTCTTCCATGTTATCGCGCCTGACGGACACTCCTTGAAACATTTCCCGCACATCTTGCAGATTTCAGCGTTCACTATATATTTGCGAAATGCTTCACATACTCCGGCAGGACAGCGGTGTTCCCGTATGTGTGCGTCATACTCATCCCTGAAATATTTTATAGTAGAAAGCACCGGATTCGGCGATGTCTGGCCGAGACCGCAGAGGGACGATATTTTTATGTCTTCAGCAAGGGACAGGAGAAATTCAATATCACCTTCCCGGCCTTTGCCTTCGGTGATGTCCTTCAGTCTCTCATAAAGCCTTTTGTTTCCCACCCTGCAGGGCAGGCATTTACCGCATGACTCATTTTGGGCAAAATCAAGAAAGAACCGAGCCATGTCAACCATGCAGGTTGTGTCATCCATAACAACCATTCCGCCTGAGCCCATCATGGACCCTATTTCCTGTAATGATTCATAGTCAACTGGCATGTCAATATGAGAGGCTGGAATACAGCCGCCTGAAGGCCCGCCGGTCTGAACAGCCTTAAACTTTCTGTTCCCGGGGCATCCGCCTCCAATATCATAAATAATTTCTTTCAGAGTTATGCCCATGGGTACTTCGATTAGCCCCGTGTTCTTTATTTTCCCTGTCAGGGCAAATACCTTTGTCCCTTTACTCGTCTTTGTCCCGATTGAGGAGAACCATTTGGGCCCTTTGAAGACAATCAGGGGGACCGTAGCGAGCGTCTCTACATTGTTCACTACTGTTGGTTTGCCCCAGAGCCCCTGATAAACAGGGAACGGGGGCTTTGAGCGGGGCATTCCGCGCGCTCCCTCAATTGAGGCGATGAGGGCGGTCTCTTCACCGCAGACAAAGGCTCCGGCGCCTTCCTTGATGCGGATGTCAAAATCAAATTTACTTTTTCCGATATTGTTCCCCAGGAACCCTTTTTTCTCTGCCTCTTTGATGGCAAGCTTTAACCGTGTAATGGCAACGGGGTACTCGGCACGAATATAGACGTATCCCCGGGACGCGCCAAAGGCATATGCCCCTATGATCATCCCTTCGAGAACAGAATGAGGGTTTCCTTCAATAATGGACCTGTCCATAAATGCGCCCGGATCGCCTTCGTCGGCATTGCAGATAATATATTTTGGACTTCCTTCTGCGTTGCTGCACAGTTCCCATTTCTGTCCTGTGGGAAATCCGGCGCCTCCCCTCCCGCGAAGACCTGATTTTTTGATAAGGTCTATAACCTGTTCAGGTTTCATCTTGAGGGCTTTCTTTGTCGCCTTGTATCCGCCTGTTTCTATATATGACTCAATATCTTCAGGGTCTATTTCCCCGCATTGCTTCAGGAGGACTTTTGTCCCCTTACTGTGAAATGCCTCATATTCCGGACCGGCAAGCCACTCTTTTACCGGAGTTCCTCCAATAATGTGTTCCTTGATTATCCTGCTGACCTTATCCGTGTCTACAAACTGATAGGTAGATTTTTTCCCGTTCCGGATAACATCTACCAGGACATCCTTTGCGCAGAATCCTCTGCAGCCGGTCCTTTGTGTGCATTTCTTGGTAATTTCAGCCTTGATACCACCGGACTTGAGCTGTCTGCTGAATTTATCGAGCACTGCCTGGCTGCCGGCGGCAAGCCCGCCGGTACCAACACATACCTTAATCAATAATTTTTTTAATTCTGTTTTTGGACGAGTTTTTGTAACTGCCAATTTACGTGCCTTTCTCGTTGCTGAATGTGTCTATAAGTTCAGTTGCCCTGTCTGGAGTAACACTCCCATAAATTCGTTTATCTATTTTTACGACAGGCGCCATACTGCAGGCTCCAATACATGCCACACTTTCCAGGGTGAAATGCATGTCCGGTGTGGTATTCTCTCCCTCAGCAAGGGCCAGGTCACCCTTCATGCGGTGCATAACCGGATCAGCGCCCTTTACATGGCAGGCTGTCCCGCAGCAGGCAGTTATGATATGACGCCCCCGGGGCTTCAGGTGAAACTGGGAGTAAAAGGTTGCGACACCGAAAAAATTACTGGCCGGAATATTCAATTCACTGGCAACCCAGTAGACTGCATCATCAGGGATATAGCCAAACTCATTCTGCATGTCCTGAAGAATGGATATAACATTTCCTTCATCCCGGTAATATTTTTTCAGAATTTTCTGGCATTTTTCTTCCATTCATTTATCTCCACATTGGTTTGATGCAAAGTAGTCCAGGGTCAACATGATGATGGGTGTATAAACAGCGGTGGAACTGATTCAGGTTAATCTTGATCACGTTTATCATGGATGACTTCCGCTTCATTTCTCAACAGTCCTCAGGACAAAACTCTTACGATATTCGTTAAGCACTCATTGAAATAAAACCTGACCTGATCCTATTTTCCTTTATAACAGAGCAAAATGCAAGTGAATTTATGGAAATATTTTCTTTTTTTATTGTTCCATGAGGCGGAATGATTTTCAAATACTATATCTGCTATAATATGCTTTCTTGAATTTCTGAGATCAACGTAGCGAGATATTTCTGAAAACGTTCAATGTACAAAATACTTCACAAGCAAAACGTAGCGCCTCAGGTTGACGCGGTCATTGTTGATGCCCCCTATATAGCAACAAATGCTCAGGCAGGCAACTTTGTTGTGCTCAGGCTTCATGACAGAGGCGAAAGAATACCTCTGACAATAGCTGATTCGGACAGGCAAAAGGGCACTATTACCCTTCTCTTCCAGAAGATAGGGAAGACCACCGAAGAAATGGGGCGACTGAAAGCCGGCGATACCATAAAAGATGTAGCAGGACCCCTCGGACATCCAACACCGATGAAACGGTACGGGCATTGTGTTCTTGTGGGAGGCGGAATCGGATCTGCCACACTCTTTCCCATTTTAAAGGGATTAAAGGAGAAACGAAACAAGGTCACGGTGATCCTCGGCGCGCGTACTGAAGAACTGCTTGTCTGGAAAGACCGGTTCAAAGAGTACGCAAATGATCTGGTATTGACCACTGATGACGGAAGCGCCGGGAGAAAAGGGCTGGTTACGGAGGCCCTGAAGGACCTGATCGAAAGTTCCAATCTCAAGATTGCGCTGGCTGTAGGGCCTATCAGGATGATGCAGGCGGTTTCTGAGGTGACGAAGCCCTATGGGCTGAAAACCCTGGTAAGCCTGAACCCTGTAATGGTAGAAGGCACGGGAATGTGCGGAGCATGCAGGGTGAATATCGCGGGAAAGACAAAGTTTGCCTGCATTGAAGGCCCTGAGTTTGATGCTCATGAAGTGGACTTTCAGGAACTGGCCAACAGGCTCGGATTTTACCGGGATGAAGAAGAACAGGCAATGAAAAAGTATAAGAAAAGGTGTAACGGACGCTGCAAAAAATAAAAAACCGTAGGGGCACGGCATGCCGTGCCCCACAACATATAACAAAACAATGAGAGTACGGGACCCAAAAAAAAGAGCAAAGGATTTCAAGGAAGTAGCCCTCGGCCTGACCGCAAAGCAGGCCATTAAAGAGGCGCAGCGCTGTTTGCAGTGCAAAAAGCCAAAATGCGTTGAAGGCTGCCCTGTTGAAATTGATATCCCGCGATTCATCTCTTCTATCAGGGATAATAATTTTCTTGCCGGGCTGAAGACGATCAGGGAATACAACCTGCTGCCTGCTATTTGCGGGAGAGTCTGTCCCCAGGAAAACCAGTGCCAGGGAGCCTGCATTCTGGGCCGAAAAAAGACCCCCATTTCCATAGGCGCCCTTGAGCGGTTTGCAGCTGATTACGAAGCGGCAATCAACGAAACAGAAACCGTGGAGATTGCCAAACCGAATGGGCATAAGGTCGCTGTTATCGGCTCCGGCCCCGCAGGCCTTACGGTGGCGGCTGACCTTGCGAAACTCGGATATGACATAACGATCTTTGAGGCGCTTCACGAGCCCGGAGGTGTTCTCGTATACGGTATCCCTGAGTTCCGCCTCCCCAAAAAGATTATTCAGCGAGAGATTGAGTATTTAAAAAGCCTCGGAGTAAAGATCAAGGTCAACTGGGTAGTGGGCAAGACACAGACTGTTGATCAACTTTTTGAAGAAGGGTATAAGGCGGCTTTTGTCGGGGTGGGAGCGGGCTCACCGCGGTACATGAACATCCCCGGCGAGAACCTGAACAACGTATATTTTGCATCTGAATTTCTTACACGGGTAAATCTGATGAAGGCTGAACAGTTCCCGAAATATGATACCCCCGTTAAGAGAGCGGAAAAGGTAGCGGTAGTCGGAGCAGGCAACGTAGCCATGGATGCTGCCAGGACAGCGCAGCGGCTTGGCGCCAAGGAAGTATATATTGTGTATAGAAGAACGGAACATGAGATGCCCTCGAGGGCAGAAGAAGTAGAGCATGCTGAGGAAGAAGGAATAAAATTTGAGTTTCTCTCAAATCCAAAAGAGATTATCGGGGATGAAAAGGGCTACGTAAAAGCGATAAAGTGCGATAAGATGGTGCTCTGCGAACCTGACGCGTCAGGAAGAAGACGGCCGGACTGCTCGGGCGAGGAGTTTACTCTCGATGTTGACCAGGTAATAATGGCAATTGGCCAGACATCAAATCCAATTCTGACGAAGTCAATAAAGGGACTCAAGCTGTGGGGTGCCGGATATATAGAGATCGATGAAAACGGAAAGACAAACAAACCCGGTATCTTTGCAGGGGGAGATATTGCAACCGGTGCTGCCACAGTTATCAGTGCAATGGGTGCAGGGAAACGGGCGGCACGATCAATAAATGAATATGTCATGACTCTTGCAAAGGCTCCCCGCCAGAGAAAAAAGAGTTCAAAAACCGCCAAGTAATCTTCTCACACTTTTTCAATTCAGCCAGACCCCAAAAATTCCTATCACCTGCTGGGCTTACGAGATGTCATTATCCTAACGTTTTTATTCTTCCTGTCAGAGCATCAACAGGTCACATGTTGCGATTAAAACTGAAATAGTGCAATTTATCAGATAGTTATAGCAATCCTGAGA
Source organism: Thermodesulfovibrionia bacterium (assembly GCA_947259645.1). Lineage (GTDB taxonomy): Bacteria > Nitrospirota > Thermodesulfovibrionia > UBA6902 > UBA6902 > Glo-13. Next base: position 24,208 of record CAMYND010000018.1, read on the forward strand.
ACTCCCCTTTTTCTGGCACAACGCTTGCTTAAGATAGTACAGACAATTTTTCAGATCACATTTGCAGGGAGGAGGATACAGTGTCAGTTCATGGTATTACAAAAGGTACAGGAACGGAAATCATTACATCAGACCGCCAGAAAACTGATCCCGAGGGGTTTTCCAGGGCGTTGAAAGGCTCAATTTCCGAGTCAGGAAATACCGGCCGGGAGCTAACAGGAAAAACGCGGTTAATTGAACTCGGTCAGATCAGCAAGGAGAACCCGACAGTGTCCCATCTTCTCAAGAGCAATCCTGAGTATGCTGATAAATGCTGGAATATCATATTTGCTGCTGAGAACCGGGGTAAAGAATATGGAAAGATGCAGGAAGGAACCGTGGTGGCCCTGAAAACCGGGAGCAAGGAACTGCTCTGGGGGAAAGAGCTGCAAATAGCCGCTCGTGCTGCAGATGCACCTTCTGAAGAAAAATCTGTCACTGTCCATAAAAATGAAAAAGAGGACAGTTCGATTGTTGTCGGCAAAATAAGCAGCAACAATCCTACCGTCTCCCATCTCTTTCAGGCCAACGCTCAATTTTCAAACGATTATTGGGATATTATCCATGCCGGAGTGAATAGTAGTAAGAAGTTTACTGCTTTGAGGCCGGGAACTCTTGTGTCGCTGAATACCAATACCATGGAGCTTTCATTTGCGGACCCCTCAAAGAGACCCTCCCCCTCAACAGTTGTGAATTTAGATAATAATGATAAATTTGAGATGATAACAAAGAATAATCACAATTCCCTTGCGGACGCGGTCAAACCATATATAGGTAGACCCTACAAGGAAATAGACTGCTATGGTCTCATTGTACGGGGATTGTCAAATCAGGGTTTTCAATACACGGGGCGCGGTGGCATCAGGGAGCAGCTCGAGACGCTGGCTGTCCGAAACGGACTGCCCCGAAACGCCTACTTCAGCGGAGAAGGTCTTGTTGAAAAGGCCGGAACTAAAGTATTTTCAAAAGCGATTCACAAGATCTCCAATACGCGCAAAACAACAGATGAGATATATTCAGAGATAGCTCCGCACCTCAAGGAAGGGCTCATATTATCTTTTTCAACCCCTACACGGGGTCACACCGGGATCGTTTCACGGGAAGGAAATGACTGGACCTATATAAATTCGGGACTTATCGACAACCAGGTTTCTCCCGGCAGGGTCACAAAAAGAGTGGGAGAGGAATATCTCAAGGCTGAAATTGAAAACTGGTGCGCCCTTGCAGCAGGCGGCAAAGAATCCCTTGTGGTCACCATGGGGCATGTTAATGATTACAATCTGAGCGCCTCAACTGGACCGTCATCATCTGTCGGTATATTTTAGGTCAACATGTCTGATCTGGCCACTGCCTCAGGTTTCATGTATAATATCGTCAGGCAGACATTAAAAGTTTGCCGCGTATTTGACGGGATAATAAGGAGGTTTTCAAAAAATGATATCATTCGAAGAATTAAAAGATAAATTAAGTGAAATTAACGGGAGGATTCAAGCCCTCCGGAGGTTTCTTTGATGTACCCGGGCATGAGGTGCATCTTAAGGAAATCGAAAAAAAGCTTGTAGCTGAAGATTTATGGAATGATCCTGCCAGGGCCCAGGTGATCCTGAAAAAAAAGTCCGGAATTGAAAATATCCTCCAGCCGTTCTATGAGATAGAGAAACAATATGATGATCTGAACGTCCTTCTTGAACTCTCTGAAGAGGAAGGGGGGGAAGGTATGCTCGATGATGCGGAAGAGAGTGTCAAAAGTCTCACCGTGGACCTCGATAATGTTGAGCTGAGAAGCACCCTTTCATCAGAGGGCGACCGCAACAACGCGATCGTTACCATAAACCCCGGAGCAGGGGGTACAGAGAGCCAGGACTGGGCTCAGATCCTCTTCAGAATGTACACCCGGTGGGCAGAGAAGAGCGGTTACAAAGTAGAAATAGTGGACCTGCTGCCCGGTGAGGAAGCCGGTATAAAAAGTGTGACCATGACTGTCACCGGCGAGTACGCATACGGATATCTGAAGGGGGAGGCAGGGGTTCACCGTCTGGTCAGAATATCTCCTTTTGACGCAAACAAGAGGCGCCATACATCATTTGCTGCCATACTCGTCTATCCAGAATTAAGCGAGGACATTGATGTTGAAATTAATGATGACGATTTAAGGATAGACACCTTCAGGGCTTCAGGAGCGGGCGGGCAGCATGTAAATAAAACAGATTCTGCTGTCAGGATTACCCACTTGCCTACCGGTATTGTTGTGAGCTGTCAGAATGAACGGTCCCAGCAAAAAAACAGGGCAACCGCAATGAAAATTCTCAAAGCGCGCATCTATGCCATAAAGAAAAAAGAGCAGGATGAGAAACTTGATGAGATTATTGGTGAAAAAAAGGACATAGCCTGGGGCAGCCAGATCAGGTCATACACATTGCAGCCCTATCAGTTGATCAAGGACCACCGGACTAACCATGAAGCAGGAAATGTCAACGCGGTCCTTGACGGAGACCTGGACGGATTTATTCAGGCCTATCTACTCTTGAGAAAGGAATCAAAGGGAGTTTCCGCTTAAACGAATTGCTGGTAACGCTGTTTATGATTTTTGCATTGAACTCCATGGAACATGATCAATATGGACATTTTTGAACTCATCCGGACAAGGCGGAGCATAAGGAAATTTACCGGCGAAGCAGTGCCTGACGACACTATCAATACGATAATAGAGGCAGGCATGTGGGCGCCTTCGGGACTGAATAATCAGCCATGGAGATTTGCTGTTGTCAGGGACGATCGACTGAAAAAAGAGCTCTCCTCATTAACCCATTATGCAAGAATAGTTTCAGAAGCTCACGCGCTGATCGCTGTCTTCCTGGACAATGAAGCGAGTTATGACAGAACCAAAGATGCTCAGGCTGTCGGGGCCTGCATCCAGAACATGCTTCTCTATATACACGCTATTGACCTTGGTGCGGTGTGGCTTGGTGAGATCCTGAAAAAAAAGGACAAGGTCCGGGAACTGGTTGAAGGTCCGGAGGATTATGAACTTATGGCGGTAATAGCCCTGGGACATCCTGCAGAGAAAAAAGGCAACGGCAGCCGGAAAAAACTCGATGAGACTCTTTTTTTCAGGTTATAATCGGTAATAAAGGACACAGTGTACCGCTCCCCTACTTCTGAAATTTATCTTTAAGGGCCTTAGCCACAGCTTGAGGGACCAGCCCTTTTACCGGCCCTCCAAAGGAAGCTACTTCTTTCACAAGGGTCGAAGAAATGAAGGTATGTTCTTCACTGGGCATCATGAACACTGTTTCAATAGTAGCATCAAGTCGCCTGTTCATCAATGCCATCTGCATCTCATACTCAAAGTCTGAAATCGCTCTCAGTCCCCGTACAATTGCTATACTGTTTGTTTCTATCGCGTAATCAACAAGCAGCTTTTCAAATGCTTCAGTCCTGGCTCTCGCGAGATTCCTTGTTGCGTTCTCGATCAGCACGATCCTCTCCTGGATAGTGAAGAGCGCCCCCTTACTCTTGCTTGGAGCCACAGCGACAATAACTTCATCAAAAATTTTAAGGGTCCTTTGCAGTACATCGATATGCCCGTTTGTAACAGGATCAAAAGTCCCCGGATAGATCGCGATTCTCTTCTTTCTTTTCCTTTCCATGCATTCAATTATAGCGAATTAAAAAAGAATATACAGATTATTTTCTCATCACTCAACAGTTATACAATTCCCCCCGCCTCAATGCCTTTACCCCTTTGTGACTCTGTGCCTTTGCCCCTTTGCCCCTTTCCTCTTTCCCTCCTTACCTCTTTTCCCCCTTACCCTATCGGTAAAAACTAAGTATCGAGTCCCCATACGGGTAATCTTTTATTTTATGTAACCGGTCAAATTTTTCGGGTAGAGCTCTTTTTGAAAAATGCTCGGCTATTACAGTCCCGTTCTGATCCAGTATATTTGATCTGCCTATTGCTTTCAGTGCATAGTTGATCTCTTCAGTATGGTAGGGAGGATCGAGAAATATTATATCAATGGTAACCCCCTCAAGCTCAGCCCACTCAATAAAGGTCAGGACTTTCTTATTGATAACCTCAGTCCTGCCCGGCAGATGAAGTTTATTGATGACATTGCTTATGTTTGCGCACTGCCGACGGCTCTCTTCAACAAAAATAACCTCTGCAGCCCCTTCCTTCAGGGCGTCAAGGCCCACTGCTCCGGTGCCCGCGTAGAGGTCCAGAAAACGAGTGCCTTCAATATTTCCTCGCAGTATATCAAAGATCGCTTCTCTGACCCTGTTGCTCGTAGGCCTGAGGTTATTCTGTTTTCTCTTCATAAATAGAGAAGTTATCGCTCCTGGTATTTTTATTCATGCTGACTGTTATCAAAACAGGGTGTGCAAAATACGTGAAAACAGCCTAGTTTATATTATAGTACGAGTGCCACTCTGATAGCATCAGCAGGCATCTTTTCCGAGACAGAAAAAAGAGGAACTCAAAGAGAGAACTGGTATACTGAATAAACAGATGACTGATGATGAAAAAACCTTCGAGAATTTTCAGGGTGACAGCGCTATCACTTGTTGTGCTGTTATTCCTCTCTGCCGCTCCTGACCATAATTATGGGGCGCAAAGTGCACGGGACATGAAAAGAGATATTCAGAACCACCTGAAAAGCACTGTTGGTTTTCTTGCCGGAAAGACAGGCTCGAGGGGATATATGCAGCTTGATAATCTTCAGAGTGCCGCTGACTTCATTAAAGCCGAATTAGCAGGATATGGCTACGATGTTTCTGTTCAGAGATATACAGCTAAGGGGAATTCATATGAGAATATCTCTGTTATAAAAAGGGGCGAAAAGACCCCGGAGAAAATAATCGTGGTGGGTGCCCATTATGATACTGTCCTGGGAACGCCCGGAGCTGATGACAATGCAAGCGGTGTTGCAGGGCTTCTCGAGCTTGCGCGGCTGTTTTCTGATACATCCCCTGCTAAAACGCTAAACCTGGTCGCATTCACTCTTGAAGAGCCCCCCTTTTTCAGAAGCGGTTTAATGGGAAGCCATATGTATGCAGAGCAGCTAAAGAATGAGAACAGCGACGTTGAAGGCATGATATGTCTTGAAATGATCGGGTATTTTTCAGACGAGCCTGACAGCCAGACCTTTCCCCTGCCTTTTTTCAGCTTGATCTATCCAGACAGGGGAAATTTTATTACCCTTGTCAGCAATATTCAGTCAAAGGGTTTTTTAAACCGGATTAAGGGGGGTTTTAAAAAAGGAACGGATCTGCCTGTGGAGTCTCTTTCCTCTTTTTCGATTATCCCGGGAGTAGACTTCTCTGACCACCGGTCGTTCTGGAAATTCGGTTTTGATGCCATCATGGTGACTGACACGGCCTTCTACAGAAACCCCCACTATCACGGTCCCGGGGATATACCGTCAACGCTCGACTATGAACGGATGGCAGACGTTGTCATCGGACTGAACGCTGCCCTGAAAGAACTCCTGACTACTGCCTACTAACTACCACCTACTGTCTCTTACCCCTTGCCCCCTGACTTCTCGACTTCCGCCTCTCATCTATATCCACTTTACCTCAGGAGGTCTTTTCTCCGGCGGCTCTGTTGCTCCTTCCGGGTAGCCGATAATTATCGGACCGAAAATATCTTCATCATCACCCAGTTCAAGGGCCTGTCTGATTTCATCATTATCTGTGACCATTGCGCCAAAGGCCACCCAGCAGCTTCCCAGACCGAGTGAATGTGCGGCAAGCATCATATTCTGACATGCAAGCGGACAGGAGAGCGCCGCGTACTTGCCTTTACCGACTACAAAGATGACGGCCGGGGCTGAATAATAAACAGGGTCATCGAGGTCTTTGTAGCGCTTCATGATAAGCTCATACCGCTCAGGATCAGATTCTTTCAGCGGTTCGAGCAGTTTTTTCGCATTTGGGATGGCTGTGTCAACTAACTTTTTCCGGAGTGTGTCGTCTTCAACAATGACAAAACGCCATGGCTGACTGTTCATCCCGGAGGGTGCATTATTTGCAGCATCAATAATAATGTTCAGGAGATCCTTTGGTACGCTTTTTGATTTATATGCCCTTACTGACCGTCTCTCCTTTAATGCCTTCAATATCTCGCTCATCAGAGCCTCCCTTGTTTGTGTGATTGTCAGAACAGCTATCACCAGTTTAACCGGTAAGGGTCTGATCGTCAATAACAGTTCGAATGCCCGCAGAGTTATTTTAATCGGATGGATTCTGCTGATTGTCAACCCGGGTGTTCAGCGCGTATACAAAGACAAGGATTTCAGCGACAGCCTTATACAGTTCAGGAGGAATTTCCTGGTACAGGTCAATGACTGAAAGAAACTCAACAAGGTCGGGGTCTTCTTTTACGGCTATCCCGTGGGCCTTTGCCAGCTCGATAATCTTTTCTGCAAGTTTACCGCTGCCCTTGGCCACAAGTTTCGGGGCTTTATCTATTCCATGTTCGTATTTAAGGGCCGCAGCTTTTTCCAGTTTTTTCTTCATGGTTATATTTTTACGCTGACCCCCGGAAGCTGAGACTCTCCAAAGACTATAGTATTTTTCTGGTCTATGTTGACAGCCTTCAGAGATAACCCCTGAGACGCAAATCCATTCTGCAGGAGGTGTTTCTGTGATTCAATCAGGTGCGCTACATCAGCCCGCTCAGAATGAAAGGTAACATAGAACTCCCGGTTTGATACGGTTACGGATATGGACAGCCTGCCCATTCGTTCCAGGTCAAGGTTTATCCCACAGGAATAGGATGTTTTTCTCTTGTTTCTGTCTTTTCGAAACAGAAGCTCTCCGTCCCTTAAGTCCTCCCAGAGGGCAGGGAGGAAGGTATAAAAGATATCGTTTATTTTTGAACTGAACTGGAAGAATTCAATATTTCTGATAAAACCCTCGATTCTCTCGGTCAGTTCTTTCATTTTATACCCGCTGCGTTTCAGTGTGTTGACGACATCCCGGTCTTTCAGTAATTTTTGCAGACTGAGTAGAAGCAGTTTAATATCACCTTCTGCACGGAGCGCCGTAAGGTTCTGCAGCAGAGAGCCCGAGGTGTTTGTTATAGCTATTTTCATCCGCGTCTCCAGAGCCACCCCTGATGATTCAACAAAGGCCTTGAGGACTTTGCCGTCGAGCTGGGTTATGTCAGGTATGAGTTTTTCCAGGTTCCGGAACTCTGGTATCGCGGTCTTGACACTTTGGGGGAGTGATCGCAGGAGGCTTAAGATAAATTTAAATTCACTGCTGTTGAGTTTTGCTTCAGAGAGCTGTGCAAACATATTAAGAAGTTTTACTGGCATGACCTGCGGGGAAGCTTCAGGGACCTTTCGGAATCCGCTGACCAGGCGCATCACTATTTCACTATTTTTGCCTCCATACTCAGGAGGCAGAGGCTTTCCTGGTGTGGGCTGCACGCCTGTTTCTGCCCGTACCGGTTCTCCTGGTCTGTCCGGGGCTTTGCCTGCTTTTGTATTGCTTTCAAGAACCTCAAGATATATCTGCTGCCCCTTTATAACGGGAGCGGACATTCGTACCGTTATTGTCATTCCCTGAACTGTTTTGCTGATGCTGTCTGATGATATCAGTCGGAGCTGGGCATCCCCTTTATTGTTTATCTGAATGACCTCAGCCTTTACTACGGTACCGGCCCTGGATGGAACGTTATTTTCAGGCGCAGCTTTGACAGTCAATACATGGCGGGCGATGGTTGCTATCTGATGCTGACTGTCAGGTTTCCCCGGGTTTTGAACGAGATTTTCGAGAGTTAATAACTCCGGGAACGCCTTTTTCGTATTGACCGGAAGGGACTTAAGAATCTGTAACATTAATTTTAATTCAGGTCGTGTCAGCTTTGATCCGGAAAGGTGTGTCAGCAGGTCAATAAGCTGTGGCGGATTTTTTTTATCATGAGACGTTACAGGATTCGATGGCGTCCTGATCAGTTTCAGCTCAAGATTCTCTTTCCCTCCAAGAACTTCAAGGTATACTGTCTGCCCTTTTGCCAGCGGTGCTTCTGATCTTACCTTTATTACAGCATCCTGCGGTGTGCTTTTGGCAGTGCCCGCTGAAAGGAAACGTAAAAGGGCTTCTCCGGTGTCTGAGATCTCAATTACTGTTGCTTTAAGAACTGCTCCGGCTGGCGATGAACCGGGCAACCTGCTCTGGCCAATGAGATTTAACAGGGTACGGGCCAGATCAATGGGCAGATTATTAATCATTCTCTTGTTGATGACATTTAAAGCATAAGTCCTTCGGGGGGTGGGTTTCTTTTCGGGCATGCTCTTTGCCTTCACCGTGGCACGGGGAACACTGTATCTCTTCAGTAAGGTTCATATGGCTTTCATCAGAGGGGATCGGGATTACAACCTCCAGGGAAAGAATGTACAGTATAGCCGGAACAACACAGATGAGCGCTAAATAGAGGATATTTTTTTTCATTATTCCTGGTTTCTTAATCTCATCGAAAACAAAGAGTAATTATTTATTTAATCTCTTTTTATATTTTTACATACAACATCTTCTCTTGTAAACTTGGTGTATTATACATGCAGTATTCATTCACCGGTTATGCCTGTGTTGAGAAGAAAGTTTAAAGGTTTTACATTTTTTAATAAGGTGTGATATTTTTATTAACTCAATGGAGAGAGAGAAATGAAGATAAAAAAAGTGGTGCTTGCCTATTCCGGCGGCCTTGATACGTCGGTTATAATGACCTGGTTGCGAGAAACCTACGGGTGCGAAGTCATTGCATTTTGTGCTGATCTTGGCCAGGAAGAGGACCTCAGCGGAATTAAGAAAAAGGCGCTGAAGACAGGAGCATCGAAGGCATATGTGCTGGATATCAGGGAGGAGTTTGTCAAAGACTTTGTGTATCCGATGCTCAGGGCAAACGCTCTGTATGAAGGAACCTATCTCCTGGGAACTTCAATAGCCAGGCCCCTGATAGCGAAAAAACAGATAGAGATTGCGAAGAAGGAGAAAGCGGATGCTGTGTCCCATGGTTCGACAGGAAAGGGCAATGACCAGGTGAGGTTTGAGCTGACCTACTATGCGTTAAACCCCAAGATAAAAGTTATAGCCCCGTGGCGTGAGTGGGAATTCAATTCCCGTGAGTCACTTATCAATTACGCAAAAAAACATAAAATTCCTGTGCCGGTGACGAAAAAGAAGCCCTACAGCATGGACATGAATCTCTTTCATATCAGCTATGAAGGCGGCATTCTGGAAGATCCCTGGGCAGAACCCCCGGAAGATATGTTTAGATTAACGGTGTCTCCTGAAAAAGCACCGGCTAAGGCTCAATATATTGAACTCGGGTATAAGAACGGCGACCCTGAATCCATAAATGGAAAGAAACGTTCTCCTGCCGGGCTTCTGAAGAAGCTGAATGGCATTGCCGGGAAGCATGGTATCGGGAGGCTTGATATTGTTGAGAACCGATTTGTAGGCATGAAATCCAGGGGTGTATATGAAACACCGGGTGGAACGATTCTTCAGATTGCCCACAGGGCGGTTGAATCGCTCACCATGGACAGGGAACTCATGCACCTGAGGGATTCCCTTATCCCGAAATATGCTCAACTGATCTATAACGGATTCTGGTATTCTCCTGAGCGGCGTGCTCTCCAGACGCTTATTGATCAGTCACAAAAAGGTGTTACCGGTACAGTCAGGCTGAAGCTGTATAAAGGTAACTGTATAGTTGTGGGCAGAAAGGCTCCCAGGTCTCTCTACAAGGCCGACCTTGCGACCTTTGAAGCTGATGACGTCTACAACCAGAAGGATGCGGAAGGTTTTATCAAACTGAATGCGCTCAGACTGAAGTTGCAGCAACAGTAAAGAAGAAGCTGTTTCTGATTGAAGAAATATGTTTAGGGGATAATAGTTATGTCTGATCTTGATTATTTGCTTGCCCTCAACTCCCTTTCAGATGTTGGGCCTGTACTGGCGAGGAGGCTGCTGTCCGCCTTTGGAAACGCAGAAAGAATATTTCAGGCCGGGATACAGGAACTCAAAGGGGTGGAGGGAATTGGTGAAAGCAGGGCGAGAAGCATAGCCCGATTTAATCAGTGGGACCGGGTGGAGCGGGAAATCGAGAGGGCTGAGGAATGTGGTGTCAGGCTGATCACGATTAAAGACAGGGGATATCCGGAATCATTGAGGCGTGCCCATGGAGCACCGGTTGTGCTGTATCTGAAGGGCAGACTCGCTGATACTGATAAATATGCTGTTGCAATAGTGGGATCGAGAAAGGCGTCTGCTTACGGGATCCATGTGGCTGAGAAGATAAGTAACAGGCTCGCTGCATTCGGGGTAACTGTCGTAAGTGGAATGGCCAGGGGTATAGATACTGCTGCCCACGAAGGGGCCCTGAGGGCAGGCGGCAGAACAATAGCGATCCTCGGTTCAGGGGTGGATGTTCCCTATCCGTCTTCGAACAGGGGCCTCATGAAGAGGATAATATTACAAGGGGCTGTGCTCAGTGAGTTTCCTCTCGGAATGGAGCCGAAGAGAGAGAATTTTCCGGCCAGAAACAGGATTATCAGCGCACTTTCCCTCGGTATTATTGTGATTGAGGCAGCCCTTGACAGTGGTTCTCTGATTACAGTAGGATATGCGCTTGAACAGGGGAAAGAGGTGTTTGCTGTCCCCGGAAACATTACATCAGCTAATTCCAGCGGGACGAACAGCCTGATAAAAAAGGGTGCCCAGCTTGTTGAAAGTGCCGAAGAAGTGATAGATGAGCTCAGTCCGCAGCTCAGGGGAATTCTCAGTGAAGAACAGAGGAAACCCGCAGAAGTCCCGGAGCTAAGTAATGATGAAAGAATGCTTTTTGGCCATCTTACAACTGAACCAAAGCATATAGATGCCATTATCAGAGAAACAGACATTGCAACCGGTAAGGCAATGTCTATATTATTAAACCTGGAACTCAAAGGAGTTGTCATTCAGAGTGAGGGAAAGCATTATTGCCTCAACGAGAGATAAAGGTTCTCCTGCAATGACCGATAACTAATTTACTGTGCCTGCCCCGCAGTGTGTCTCTGAGGCGCGCAGCAGTGGTATCATGAATAGACGAGAAGATTGAAGAGAACTGTTTTACTGTTTTTATAATAATGAGGAGCACCAGAGAATGAAGTCTTTATTAATTGTCGAGTCACCGACCAAGGTCAAGACGCTCAGTAAATTTCTTGGAAAAGATTTTACCATAAAAGCCTCTGTCGGCCATGTGAAGGACCTTCCCAAAAAGGAGCTTGGCGTTGATGTCAAAGATAACCTTACCCCTACCTATGTTGTGATTGAAGGCAAAGAAAAAATCCTGCGCGATCTCAAGAAAGCAGCTAAAAAAGTGGACAGAATATATTTGGCTCCTGACCCTGACAGAGAAGGGGAGGCTATCGCATGGCATATTGCCGAGGAGCTGAACGGTGACCCCGATAAAGTTTTCAGAGTTGAGTTTAATGAGATCACCGAGAAGGCGGTTACAGAGGCAATTCAGCATCCGAGAAAACTGAACATGCATCTCTTTGACGCACAACAGGCCCGTCGGATTCTGGACAGACTGGTTGGATACAAGTTGTCACCGCTGCTGTGGCGGAAGGTACGGAGGGGCCTCAGCGCCGGACGGGTTCAGTCTGTTGCGGTAAGGCTCGTTGTAGACAGGGAAAGGGAGATCGAAGCATTCAAGACCGATGAGTACTGGAGCATTACAGCTAATTTCGAGGGAAAACAGCCGCCTCCCTTTGATGCAAAACTGTTCCGTATAGAAGACAAAAAGGCAGAGATCAAAAATGAAGAACAGGCCCGGAGCATTCTGAAAGACCTTGAAGATAAAACCTTTACCATTGAAAAGATTGAAAAGAAAAAAAGAAAGCGCTCTCCGGCCGCGCCGTTTATCACGAGTACCCTGCAGCAGGATGCCGCGAGAAAGCTCAGGTTTACAGCAAAGAAAACTATGGTTATAGCCCAGCAGCTCTACGAAGGTGTTGAAATTGGCTCTGAAGGGTCTGTTGGTCTCATAACGTATATGAGGACTGATTCAGTAAAAGTAGCTGATGAGGCGCAGCAGGAAGCGCGGGCTTTGATCAGGGGGGAGTTTGGCAAGGACTACATGCCTTCAAAGCCGCCAGTGTACAAGAACAAGAAATCGGCCCAGGAGGCCCATGAGGCGATACGGCCGACATCGGTAATCAGGGTACCCGAAAGCATAAAAAGTTACCTGTCCCGTGATCAGCACAGACTTTACAATATAATATGGAACCGTTTTGTCGCGAGCCAGATGAGCCCCGCACTGATGGACCAGACATCTGTTGATATAACTGCCTCTGCCTATACATTCAGGGCAACCGGTACGGTGATCAAATTCCCCGGATTTATGAAATTGTATATTGAAAGCAATGATGAGGGGAGTTCTGATGAAGAAGGCCTCCTTCCGGCCATGGCTGAAGGAGATATCTTAAAGGCCCTGAACATTCTTCCGAAGCAGCATTTTACACAGCCGCCTCCGCGCTTTTCAGAGGCTTCCCTTGTACGGGAACTGGAAGCAAAGGGAATCGGAAGGCCAAGCACATATGCCACGATTCTCTCAACTATCCAGGACAGAAAATATACGGAGAAGCTTGAAGGGCGGTTTAGGCCGAGTGAACTGGGAATGCTGGTTAGTGATTTGCTGGTCGAACGGTTTGCCGATGTAATGGACTACAACTTTACGGCAAACATGGAAAATAATCTCGACAAAATCGAAGAGGGCGGACTGAAGTGGGTTGATATTGTGATGGATTTTTACACGCCCTTTGAAAAAGATATAGAAGAGGCCGCGAAAGACACCCCCACTGACGAAATCTGTGAAGAATGCGGGAAACCTATGGTGATAAAATGGGGTCGGAGGGGCAAATTTATAGCATGCACAGGATATCCCAAATGCAAAAGCACAAAACCGCTTGAAGGCGAGAATAATCAGGACATTCCAACTGAAGAGGTATGCGAAAAGTGCAATAAACCGATGGTGATAAAGCGGGGGATGCATGGTAAGTTTATCGCCTGTACAGGATACCCGGACTGCAAAAATACGAGGCCTCTTGAAAGCGAGGGCAATGGAAGCGCAAGCCAGCCAGAGGTTCAGGTCACCGACGAGAAATGCAAAAAATGCGGGGCCCCTATGGTTTTAAAGGCCGGGAAGTTCGGGAGATTTCTTGCCTGCAGTAAATATCCTGAATGTAAAACAACAAAGGCGATCAGTATCGGCATCAACTGCCCTGATGACGGCGGTGATCTCGTTGAACGCAGAACAAAAAAGGGTAAACTTTTTTTCAGCTGCGATAATTATCCGAAATGTAAGTTTGCCACCTGGTATAAGCCGGTCAATAAAAAGTGTCCGGACTGCGGAGCTGAATTCCTGGTTGAAAAAAAGACCAAAAAAGAAGAAGTAATTATGTGCCTGAAAAAAGAATGTAAATATAAAGAAGAAATTCAGGAAGGGGACACTGAAAAAACCGCTGTGCAAGCCTGAGTCATTTCTGATGGTGTTACACCCTGCCTCACATCCTCCCTCCTAAGCTTGAGGCTCCTCTCCAGGGCACGTTAAAAGAAATGTAATGGTTTGTGCTCCAGTCCCAGTGAGAGTAATTTTGAAAATAAATGGACCAGTCCGGCACCGGCAATAGCAGAGAATATAAAATATATTAATATTACCGGCTTTTTAAACAATAAAAAAAGAAGGAATAATGACCCGCCTAATGCGACTCCTGGATATGACAGAAACACTGTCACCTTGCTGTGCAATGCAGAAAAATCCATTCTGCCCTCCGTTAGTTACATTTAAGTACAGAAGGGCTTTTAATTCCGTAATCTGAATCACAATAGGTGGTAATTATTTACACTAAAATAATCAACTACCTAATTCCAGCATAACTTTTTCCATGTCTTCCGGCACCGGAGCAATGAATTCCATGGGTTCATTATGAACGGGATGGCTGAGTTTCAGGCTTTGGGCATGAAGCATTTGCCTGCTGAATTTGATTGTTTTACTCCCTGACTGCAAAGATGTTTTCTTCCCGTATACCCTGTCACCGAGCACAGGATTGCCAATCGAAGAAAAATGGACTCTTATCTGATGTGTTCTCCCGGTAATGATGCGAACTTCTGCCAGGGAAGCGGACCCATAGGCTTGGATAACCCTGTAACGGGTGACCGCTTTTTTCCCTGATCGTGTGCGCGTAGACATCTTTTTCCTGTCTGAGAGAGATCTGCCGATCGGTGCTGTTATTTCTCCGTTCTCTTTTTTCAGTGAACCATATAAAAGGGCGAGGTACGTTTTCTCAATGGTCCTGTCTTTAAACTGTTCTGCAAGGTTGTAGTAGGAGGTGTCAGTCTTTGCAATGACTATGACACCTGATGTATCTTTATCAAGGCGATGGACAACCCCGGGGCGCAGGGGTGCGCCGGCCGAGGCAAGGAGTCGGCACCGTGAAAGCAGTCCATTCATGAGCGTGTGACTTCTGTTTCCCGCAGCAGGATAGACAACCATGTCCGGCGGCTTATTAATCACGATGATATGCTCGTCTTCCCATATAACATTCAACGGTATATTCTCCGGAAGAAGAGTGTGTTCAGGCTGCTCAGGAATGCATACCTCAACAGTGTCGCCGATTTGTACCTTGTGGCTGTTCTTTTCTCTGGATGAATTTACTAAAACCAGACCTTCCCTGATAAGCTTCTGAATATAGGATCGTGTAAGGTTGCTTTGAGAGGATATAAATGCGTCAAGTCGTTTTGCTCTTGATCCGGGAGTGACCTCATAGATTATTTTTCTCATGTCTTTTCATGAACTCCTTCAGTGTTTCCATATCACATCTTCCAACTTTTTTCTGATATTCATTGCATTCTTTCAGGGTAGCGAGGTCATCTTTGTATCTCTTGTTTGATTTTAAAAGACCGCGAAGCAGCGCAAGTACGGCTGTCAGCTCTTTTGAAATGTCGTCCCTGATACGGTAGAATCTCAGTTTTCCGTCCCTTCGTTCCGCAAGAAATCCTCCTTTATAGAGGAGAGACAGGTTTCTTGAAACAAGGGGTTGTGATATTCCAAGAATGCCCATAAGCTGGCAGACACTGAGCTCTTTTTTATCGACCATCATCAGTATCCTGACTCTGTGATCATCAGTTAACAATTTGAAAAGATCGGTTATCTCTCTCATATAATCACATAAACATAAATTAATATGAGTTGTCAATACCGGACAGGATCTGAGGGTCCTTTGCCAACCCAGTAAAAACAGGTATGATTTCAGTATGTTACCCTGGTGATCAGATCAAAGAAAAGTATGCTATACGCATTCATAGTTTTTTCACAGTTACTTATTAATATA
Organism: Thermodesulfovibrionia bacterium; assembly: GCA_947259645.1. Lineage (GTDB taxonomy): Bacteria > Nitrospirota > Thermodesulfovibrionia > UBA6902 > UBA6902 > Glo-13. Next base: position 39,636 of record CAMYND010000018.1, read on the forward strand.
GTTATAGATATTAAAAACTTGACAGAAATAATCAGAGAATTATTATAATATGTAGTCAGAAATCGGAAAGAAACAGTCTAACCCATTTAAAATATTTTCAACAAGAGTCAACAAAAAGGAGGAATAATGCGTTTACGGAGAAAAGTATCATTTATTGCGGTCTCAATTCTGTTTGCCCTGTCTCTGATGGCCGGAGCTCAGAACACCTATGCAAACGGTGTCAGTCCAATTGTCGAAACCAATTGGCTTGAAGACAACCTGAAAAATCCGAAGGTTAAGGTAATATTCGTAGATAACTGGCCTTCCGACAAAGAAAAGTTTGAGCAGAAACACATTAAGGGCTCTTATTATATGGGTATTGGGGCATTAATGGGTGCTCTCAGTCCGAATCCGCCAGATCAGGAGCAGTATGAAGGAATGATGAACAGGCTTGGCCTGAATAATGGCGACCACGTTGTATTATACGGTGCAGCTGCTGACAGTGTTTTTACTCTCAGTGCTTTCTGGTTAATGGACTATTTCGGCCATACGAACGTAAGCTATCTGAACGGTGGACTCGCGAAATGGAACAAGGAAAATCGTCCGGGTGAAAGCGGAATGAAGGCAGCGGCGCCTGGAAACTATAAGGCCGGACCCCGCAATGAGGCTATCAGAATAGTCAAGGAAGACATTGTAAAGAACCTTGATAATTCCAGTATTGTACTCGTAGATGCACGCGGTACCGGTGAGTATATGGGGGAAGTAAATAACGACAAAAATCCAAGAGTAGGGCATATCCCCGGGGCTCTCGATATCGACTCGCAGAGCAATTTCAGCGCAAATCCCGGTAGTATGAAGCCGCTTGCTGAATTAAAGGCAATGTATGAGGCAAAAGGCGTCACCAAGGATAAACAAGTCGTTGCATACTGTCAGGCTGGCATCAAAGCCTCTAATGCGTATTTTACGCTCAAGCATATACTCGGTTATGAAAAGGTTAAAGTGTATGTTGGTTCATGGGGAGACTGGAGCAGGGCTGATGCTGCTCAGTATCCGATTAAAGGTACGGTCGTAGAAGTTAAGAAATAGTACACAAGCAAGGCCCGGGTAAAAATATTTGCCCGGGCATAATCCTAAAGTTTATTTCCCGAATCTATCTGGAAAAATAGAAAGAATAAGTAAAGCTATTGAAACTTGGTATTCTTGTAAACACAGACAGGCATGCTGATGACCTGACGGGTATTGCAAAGGCAGCTCTTGCAAAAGGCCATAACGTCGTAATGTTTTTCATGGATGACGGCGTGCGCCTTTTGACAAATCCTGAGATAAGTGAACTTGCTGGAAAGCCACAGATATCGATAAGTTATTGTGACTACACTGTGCAGAGTACTGATGTGTCAATTGACGGCATACATGAAAACATAGATTGCGGAAGTCAGTATAACAACTCACTGATGAACCACGATGCTGACAGAGTAATTATTCTTTAGGGAAAAACGCAATGAAAATTCTCCATATACTGAACGACGGTGCTTCAGGTTTATCTGAACAGATCATAGAGATACAGTCCAGGGACCATGAGGTTAGGGTTGTAGACCTTCAGAAGAAAGAGATCTCCTATGAGACGATTGTTGATGATATTTTCTTGTCTGATAGGGTGATTTCCTGGTAAAGAACATCTGCAGTATTCATTAATAGCCTTCCCAAAAACTTTAAATAATTTAATTTATTTTATTGGAAATGGGGTTTCGGCCCCAAACGACCAGTTCATTCTTTTTTTCGCCAAAAAGAACGAACCAAGAAAAGGCGCCCCGCGTGATTGCTTAGTTTCCGAGATATTCCGGCCTGGTCGCTAAATTAAAAAAACTCGGTCGTTTCGACCTCAAACAGTTTTTAATTTTTAACGCGTCCAGTCCTCCATATCCCGGAAGCAA
>CAMYND010000019.1 GCA_947259645.1 Thermodesulfovibrionia bacterium
TCCCCACTGCTGCCTCCCGTAGGAGTCTGGACCGTGTCTCAGTTCCAGTGTGGCCGATCAACCTCTCAGTCCGGCTACCCGTCTTCGCCTTGGTGAGCCGTTACCTCACCAACAAGCTGATAGGCCGCAGGTCCCTCCTCAGGCGCCACGATTGCTCGCAGCTTTTACCTCAAGGCATTTCACCTCGGGGTCATATCCGGTATTGGGCCCGATTTCTCGGGAGTATCCCAATCCTAAGGGCAGGTTACCTACGTGTTACTCACCCGTTCGCCACTAAGTTATAAAAATCCACCAACCGAAATCAGCTTTTTTAAATAACCCCGTTCGACTTGCATGTGTTAAGCGCGCCGCCAGCGTTCGTTCTGAGCCAGAATCAAACTCTCAATAAAAAATAATTGACTTGCGGGCCTACTTTTTAGTTCTCAAAGATCAGACAATATCTCTATAGATATTGTATAGCGGATTTGATGAAAAAGAAAGGCCATGTCAATACACAGCAAACTTTCTTACCGCACTCACGGTACAACAGTAAATGAGCTTGATAATTTAACCATAAATGATAATTGCAGTAAAACCCTGTATAAGGCAGATATCCGTTACTAGAATCAATTAATGCCTATTTACATCAATTATCTTTAGAATACTAAGAATTTCTATATTTATTCGATTATCGTGGTATCGCGCTGACTCCGTCTTATAACTACATGATATTAATCAACTAATGATAAATGGACAAATCAAGATTTTTCTTGTAATCCCATCGAGAAACCCGAACTGAATTGCTGTTTTCATTGCTATAACACAGGTTCTTGACACACATTATTTCTTGTTGCTATAGTATAGCACTCTAAAGAGGAGAGTGCTAATTGCTGTGAACAAACTGGATAATAGAGGCAAAAAAATACTTTGGGCTGTAATTCAGAGCCATATAGATCTCAATGTTCCGATCGGCTCGATATTGATCACGAAACGATACCCGATCGGCCTGTCTCCGGCCACAGTCCGCAATGCCCTGTCCAAGCTGGAGGAATCGGGGTACATCATCCAGCCCCATACCTCGGCAGGGAGGGTTCCCACTGAAAAAGGGTACAGGTTTTACGTTGACACGCTCCTTGAGGAACAGTCGCTCTCAGTGAGCACTGCTCTGTCTGACCGGCTCTCCAGCAGGTTAAGGATTATTAAAGCTGACAACAAACTGCTCATAACAGAAGCGGCAAAAACACTTTCAACTTTTTCCCGTTATCTCGCACTGGCCACACCGCCGAGGATTGAAAACTTAATATTGAAGCGTGTAAAGTTTATCAGGTATGAACAAAGGAAAGTCCTTGCGATACTGATTTCAGACGATGGGGTCGTTGAAAACAAAGTCATCGATCTGGAGCAGGCCCATACGCAGAAACAGCTGGATAACGCGGCTAACCACCTCAACGAGGCGTTTTCCGGCCTCGCCATTAAGAAAGTCAAGGAAAAAATCGCATATCAATTATATAAGGAAAGATCTGAGTATGACCAGTTAGTGGCGAATCTGCTTTATGTATTCAGCGATATCATACCAAGTGAGGCTGATGCGACATCGTTAAACAGGTTTTCCGGAACCTCGAACCTCACAGAATTTGCAACAATGGTACAGATAAAAGCGATCCTGAAAGCGATCGAGGACAAACAGTTCATGCTTAAACTGCTGGAGCGCGTCAGTAAATCCGAAGGCACGCAGGTCATTGTCGGAATGGAGCATATCCTTCCTTCACTAAAAGAACTGAGCATGGTGGTCTCTACGTATAACGGCAGCAAGTATGCTGGCGGAGCTATCGGTATCATCGGCCCTACGAGGATGAACTACCGGAAATTAATCCCCATTGTTGATCATACGGCAAAGGCCCTGACAGAAATATTATCAGAAGACAGAGGAGAATTAACATATGAATGACGAGCAGAATGACGAGCTAAATGAAGAAACAGAACAGATGAGTTCCGGCGAAGAGCCCTCTGAGGAGTCTGTCAGCGGAGGGGAAGACCCTGAAGAGCTCATAAAGTCTCTGGAGGAAGCAAATAATAAATACGTCAGGCTCTATGCTGATTTTGAAAATTACAAAAAAATATCGGCAAGAAACAAAGAGGATCTTTTAAAGTACGCGAATGAAGAGCTGATATCTGACATTCTCACCGTAATTGACCATCTGGAACTTGCGCTTCAGCATGCATCCGGGGATGAGACATCAAGCTCCCTGGCTGAAGGCGTGGAGCTGACATTAAAGGAACTGATGAACGTCCTCGAAAAGCAGGGGCTGAAAGTCATAGAATCACTGGGCAAACCGTTTGATCCTGCAATGCATCACGCAATGTCACAGATTGAGTCGGAAGATGCGGATGAGAACACCGTTGTAAAGGAGTTTCGGAAAGGCTATATGTTGAAGGACCGAGTTATACGGGCAAGTATGGTCGGAGTTGCGGCCAGGCAGACTCAATCCGAATCAACGGGTACTGACAATTCTTAGAATGATACACGTAAAACTGAAGACAACAAGTAATCTATATACATTGCAGAATATTAGAGGAGGAGCACTAACATGGGAAGAGTAATCGGCATTGACCTTGGAACCACCAATTCCGTAGTAGCTGTTATGGAGGGCGGAGAGCCGACAGTTATAGCAAACCAGGAGGGAACAAGAACAACCCCTTCCGTTGTAGCCTTTACAGACAAAGGGGAGCGTCTCATCGGACAGGTTGCAAAGAGACAGGCAATCACCAATCCGGAAAACACTATCTTCTCCATCAAGAGGCTGATGGGAAGAAAACTGGATTCCACTGCGGCCAAGGATGCGCAGAAGAAGCTGCCCTATAAGATTGTAGGAGCGGCAAATGGTGACGCCCATGTAGAAGCCCACGGCAAAGCATATTCACCACCCGAAGTTTCCGCAATGATACTTCAAAAGCTAAAGCAGGCTGCAGAGGATTACCTGGGGGAACCGGTAACCGATGCTGTCATTACTGTACCCGCATATTTTGACGACAGCCAGCGTCAGGCAACAACGGACGCGGGGAAAATAGCAGGGCTTAATGTCTTAAGAATAATCAACGAGCCAACAGCCGCCGCTCTTGCTTACGGCATGGACAAAAAGAAAGAAGAGAAAATCGCTGTCTATGATCTTGGAGGCGGAACGTTTGATATTTCGATCCTGGAGATTGGTGAAGGAGTCGTAGAGGTCAAGTCAACAAATGGCGATACCTACCTCGGCGGCGATGATTTTGATCTTGTGGTAATGGACTGGCTCGTAGATGAGTTCAAGAAAGACTCCGGGATAGATCTTCACAATGATAAAATGGCCCTTCAAAGATTGAAGGAAACTGCTGAAAAGGCAAAAATAGAGCTCTCTTCAGCAATGGAAACTGAAATCAATCTGCCCTTTATTACAGCAGACGCCAACGGGCCTAAACACCTTGTGATCAAGTTGCCCCGTTCAAAATTCGAACAGCTTGCAGACGACCTTATTCAGCGAACAATCGGCCCCTGTAAAACAGCCCTCTCTGACGCCGGCCTAAGCGCATCAGAAATTAACGAAGTACTACTTGTAGGCGGGCAGACAAGGACTCCGAAAGTCCAGCAGGTCGTCAAAGAGTTTTTCGGCAAGGACGCCTCGAAAGGGGTCAATCCTGATGAAGTTGTTGCTTCAGGTGCTGCGATACAGGCAGGAGTGTTAAAGGGAGAAGTCAAGGATGTTCTTCTTCTCGACGTCACCCCTCTCTCTCTTGGTATTGAAACCCTCGGCGGAGTGTTTACCAAACTGATAGAAAAGAACACAACAATACCTGCCAAGAAAAGCCAGATATTTTCCACAGCAGCTGACAGTCAGCCCGCAGTCTCGATTAAAATATGCCAGGGAGAACGGGAAATGGCCTCTGACAACAAGGTCCTGGGGAATTTCGAGCTCGTCGGGATCCCGCCAGCACCACGTGGTGTTCCCCAGATCGAGGTCACCTTTGACATTGACGCGAATGGGATACTCCATGTTTCAGCGAAGGACAAGGGCACGGGTAAAGAGCAGTCAATCCGGATTACTGCTTCAAGCGGACTCTCCGAAGAAGAAATAGACAAGATGACCAAAGACGCAGAGTCCCACGGGGAAGATGACAGAAAAAAACGCGCCCTGGCAGAGGCAAAAAATGAGGCTGACACCCTGATTTACTCCGTTGAGAAATCCTTGAAAGACTATGGTGATAAAGTTTCAGACGACGAAAAACAGCAGATTAACACCGCTCTTGAAAAGTGCAAAAATCTGAAAGACACCACAGCAGATGCTGATGAACTGAAAAAGGCTGTGGAAGAGCTGACTACAGCTTCTCATAAAATTGCCGAAGAAATGTATAAAGAGGGAGCAGCCGGCGCAGAAGGCGCTGAGCAGTCTGCAGAAGGGACTGACGAGGACAAAGAAAAAGAGGATGTTGTTGAAGCAGAGTTTGAAGACACCGATAAAGATAAAAAGGAGTGATTTTTTTGCCACAGAGTTGCACAGACTGAAAAAAATATAAGGATGAATTACTTCACTATATACCTTGGTTTTCAGTCAGTGAATGTCAGTGGCGATTAAGAAATTAAAATGACAAAGGATTATTATCAAACATTGGAAGTAGACAAAAGCGCAACTGATGCTGATCTGAAAAAAGCATACAGAAGACTGGCGCTTAAATTTCACCCGGACAGAAACCCTGACGACAAGACTGCAGAAGACAGGTTCAAGGAAATTAACGAGGCCTACGCATGTCTCAGCGACTCGCAGAAAAGGTCGAACTATGATCAGTTCGGCACTGCAGACGGCGCCGGGGCAGGCTTTGGAGATTTCTCCGGAAATTTTGGAGACATCTTCGGGGAGATGTTCGGCGATATCTTTGGAGACTTTACCGGAAGAAGGAGAAACAGGCCTGCAAAGGGTCAGGACCTTCGCTACGACCTGGATATTGACCTAAAAGACGCTGTTTTTGGAACAGAGAAAAAAATTACGATACCGCGGTCAGAGACCTGCTCCACCTGTGTGGGTTCCGGCTCCAAACCCGGAACAAACCCTGCAACATGCCAGACCTGCAGCGGCACAGGACAGACAAAACTGCAGCAGGGATTTTTTGTTATCTCACGAACATGCAATAACTGCAGGGGAGAAGGCAAGATCATTACAGACCCGTGCACAAAGTGCAAGGGCCAGGGAAAGGTCAGAACAGAACGGAATGTATCACTGAAAATACCTGCAGGAGTTGATACAGGCATACGTTTGCGCGTAACCGGTGAAGGTGAAAGCGGAAGCCACGGAGGCCCGCCGGGCGATCTCTATGTAGTGATAAACGTTGAACCCCATCCCTACTTTAAGAGAAAAGGGAATGACCTTCTCTGTGAGGTCCCCATATCATTTGTTCAGGCTACACTGGGAAGTGAAATCGAGGTGCCGACAATTGATGGGAAAGCAGCTATCAAGATTCCTGCAGGAACTCCGTCCGGCAGAGTATTCCATTTGAGAGGAAAAGGCGTCCCAAAGCTGGGTTCATACGGCAAAGGCGACCAGTTCATTAACATCTTTATTGACGTTCCCAAAAAACTGTCGTCAAGACAGAAAGAACTGCTTGAGGAGTTTGCCGAGATCAGCGGTGATGAAGTTTCCAAAGGGTTTATGGACAAGATAAAGGACATGTTCCAACACCAGCATAAAGAGGCGAAGTAAGGACAGCATTCAGCAATCAGCATGAAACGTAGGGGCGAACAGATGTTCGCCCTTTTTTATTATCTGGATATCCCATCAACTTCCATACGAGATAAAACCGGTCAGAATAAACGTGAAACAAGCTTCAGTACGGAACCGATGATATGATAATCATTGCTATGTGATGAGTTGTAAGCACTGCCTATTGTTTCCAGAGAGGAGGAATGCTCTTTCGCACGCTGTTTTTCCCTGCTCAATTTTTCAGCTTCCGCCATTTTTTTCCTCTGTTCATCCAGGATCTGGCCGCCTGCTTTTTTCCATTCCATGAGCCGCCTTAATTCTGAGCCTTCAAGCCAGATCCCGTCCGGTTTACAGTTGTCAATGATAACACCGCTGCCGGTCCCGAAATTTATCCGGTGCATGAGTTTCCTGCATATAGGGCACTTGCGATAGGCAACCCTGAAATTTTCTTTGCCAAGTTCATTTGAAAGGTTCTTTATTTTGTCGATATTAACATGGAAGACATTGGAAACAGATTTTTCAAGCACTGACTCAAGTTCACCGGGATCAAAAAACATACCAAGGCACTGTTCGCACCTCTCTATGTAAAAGTTGCCTTCAAGTCCCAGGTCAAGAGTCTGTAACGGGATACCGCAGTTCGGACATATCCTCTCTGTACGGGGCTTATTAACCGTGTACTGGTGTACTCCTTTGAGGTCAACGTCACTTCTCTGCCCGCAATAGTTGCAGATATTCTTGTTCGGCGGCATCGGGGCTGAACAGGATTCACAGAGAGCCATTTAGATCCTCCCCAGAACGTCCTGTTTTTTAGCGCTGTATTCTTCTTCTGTTATGAGCTCCATCTCATACATCTCCTTGAGCTTTTGAAGTGTTGCCACAGGATCTTCAGGCTCAGACCGGCTTTCAGGTTCCGCCTGCCGGGCTTCAGGCTGCTGCATCATATTTCCCATCGACCCGGCCATCATCTGGCCAAAGCCTACTCCAGCTCCCATTCCCATGCCGATTCCCGCGGCGCCACCCTCATTCTTTGCGGCATCTTTCATCGCGTCAAGTTGCTGCATTTGCGTATAGTTTATCCCTGCTGTCCTGGCGGCCTGGGCCTCAGCAGTTATATCTGCGATCCTGTTGATTCGGCGCATGGTATCTTCATCAAAGCTTGTTCCCTCTATTCTGAAATCAGTAATTTCAAAACCGATTTTTTCAAATAATGGCTCCAGTTTTGTGTGTATCCCTTCAGCTATCTCTTCTCGCTTTGCATCAATTTCCGCATAAGAGAATTTTGATTCAGCAAGATAATCTGTAAGAGGCTGTACAAGTCTGTCAACCATAACACTTCTCAGATCACTCACCGCAAAGTGTCCAGCACCGCCGACAATATTTACAAAAAATTCTTTTGGCTCGACGATTCTGACACTGTAATTTCCATAGGACCGAAGTCCGACCGGAAATTTGTATTGAGGGTCTTCATACTTGATGATGTTTGTTGTCCCCCATTTCTGGTCCAGTATTTTGGTTGTCCTGAAAAAATAGAGCCCCACCTTGTGCTCACTTTCAAAGGCCTGCATAAATTTCCTGATCGTTGTCCAGAACGGAATGTTCGCCGTCTTTACGTCAACCATTATTTCACTGTCGTAAACAGCCTGAACCTTACCCTCATACACAAATATACATCCCTGCCCCGGTCCAACAATAAGTTTTGAAGCATTTTTAATTTCATCACCATTGTCTGTCCATTGATAAAACAGGTCATCAGGTAATGGATTATCCCACTCAACAACTGACCTTAACTGTCTTTTTATACCTTTCCAAAGTGCCATAAACCCCTCCTTAAATAGTTCTTTTAACCTGCTGCAATCTCATTTTTTTCTTCTTCTGTATGCCTGGATTCAAATCCCTTTCGTTCAAATTTATCCCAACCCTTTTTCCCCTTTATGAAGTCTACAAGAGCCTTCATCCTCCACCAGACTGTCAGCTGCCTGTATCCCAGGTTTTCGATAATCGCAGCGAAAACGAGCACTATAATTTCCCTGAAGTCCTGAAAATAGAGCAGAGATTTGCCCGTAATGTCCGTTTCTGAAGTCTTTTCAGGCCATACGCTCATTATTACTGAAAGGACAGAAAGTAATATCCCCAAAACAATTGCAAAAAAGATAAATAGGAAAAGATAGGTATAATTCAAATTATCGAGATAAAAAAGGACCGGGAGAGTTATGTAACCCATCATTTCCACAGGCGCGCCTATCAGTTCAAATATAAAAAAATAGGGGAAGGCAAAGAGTCCGATCCGGCCGTAATTTTTATTAAATAGCATCTTTCGGTAGTACAGCATTGTCTCGATTAACCCCCGTTGCCAGCGGTTTCTCTGTTTGGAGAGGCTGGCCAGATCTTCCGGTGCTTCAGTCCATGCGAGGGGGTGTGGAACATAGGCCACTCTCTTATTTAATTTCTTCTCCTTGATGTACCGCTGAATCCTGACGATGATCTCCATGTCTTCACAGACTGTCTCTACACTGTTTCCGGTGTATTCAGCCGCTATTTTGGACGTTATATTCTTGGTTAAGTATCCTCCGACTTTCTGCACGAGGTCCTTGTTGAAGACCCCGAAAACTCCCGAGATGATCAGGATAGACTGAAGCCGGGAAAGAGCGGTTCTTCCCATTGAGAAGGACCGTATATATTCAACAATCTGAAACCTGACGATCCATTTCTTTGGGAGACGGGGCTGGATGACCTTTCCCTTTTGAACGACTGAGTCATTCACAATTGCAACCTGTCCTCCGATAGCAACGATATCATTGTTGTCAAGAATCGTTCTGAAGGCCTGAAGAAGTGCTGCCTCATCAATAATCGAGTCAGCGTCAATAGATACAAAGTACGGGCAGAATGATGCATTTATCCCCGCATTGAGGGCATCTGCCTTCCCTCCGTTTTCCTTATCAATGAGGACAAACCGCTGAATATAGTCCGGAAGGTCTGCTTTTGAGATATAGCAGGCCCTGACCGGGGCGGTGGTAATCCGATCAACATAGTTAACATCAACGCGTTTCATATGAAAGGCACGTTTCAAGACGTCCATAGTACGGTCAGTAGAGCCGTCATTGATGATAACTATTTCAAGTCTGGGAAATTTCAGTTTCAACAGCGATCTCACCGATTCCACTATGGTTTTCTCTTCGTTAAAGGCGGGAACGAGTACAGAGAGCGGTGGGGTAAAGGGAGAGGACATTGCAATATCATTCCCCTCATATCCCCTGCTGATGACACGTCTGCGCACATCACAAACAGCGACAACCAGGAAGAAGAGGTTAATCAGATAAAATATACAAAAATAGAGAATGAAAAAATACTCAATCAGTTTGTACATGAATTCCAGTGCAGTCATATCAGACGGTCCTCAACAGTTTTATGGCCTCGTCCCGTATCTCAGGGAGGGGGTCTTTCGTTGCATTGCTCAGAAATTTCTGATCACTTCCCCTGCTTGTGACAGCGAGGATCTTAAATGCATGCATCCGTCTCTCACCATCGGAAGACCTGTTGAATATACTCAACATGTCCTGTTTGTCGCAGAGTTCACTGACTATATTGACAGCCAGGGAATCCATTTTATTGTAATTCTCATAAGACTCTCCGGCAGCATATTGAAGTCCTGACAGATGGGGCCGGAACTCGGGAAAGCTTTTTACTTTTTTCTGAAGAATGGAAATTGTGCTTTTGAGATCAATTTTGGCGAGGCCAATCACTGCCCTGGTCCTGACATAACTGTCAATGTCCTGGATTGCAGACCTGACAATTTCATATGCCCTTTCACCGCCTATCGCAGCAACAGCATTCACAGCCGCTGCCCGTACCCGCTCGTTTGGATCATACACAAGTTTTTCTATGTTGCCTATGGACTGCTTTTTCTTGAATTTTCCCAAAGCTCCCAGCGCCGCAGCCCTGACATCAGGGTCTTTGTCGCCCAAAATATTGACGAGGAACTTCAGGGAGCCCCGTTTCCTGCTTTTCCCCATGAGCCAGGCCATGCCTATCTTTCGTGTCTTTGTCTCGGGCACACTCTTTACAAGTTCCGCTACTTTTCCCTGCTCTCCCGACAGCAGGTGTGACAGGGAATTGGTAACCACTTCCCGAAACTCACGGTCAGGTGTGTCAAGAACGTGAAGTAGCGCTTCCAGCGCCCTGGGATTTTTATACTCTCCAAGCAGTTCTGCGGCCCTGCTTCTCACGTCAGGTGCGGGATCCATCAAAGATGAGGAGAACGCTGTAATCGCTTCTTCCTCCCTGCCAATGGAGGCCACCACATCCATGGCCTGTATCCGCACTTCACCATAGGGGTCTTTTTTCATAACATTCAGGATAGAGGTGAAAAGATCAGGGGTTGCGATGATTTTCAGCATTTCAATGACATTCATCCTGATAACCGGGTCAAGAGCCTCTCTTAATTTTTTCACAAGTTCATTAGCAAACATGTTGTCATTTCCGGCAAAGAGCAGCGAAACTTCCAGGTTATTCAATTTCTTTGCCCTTGCCTTTATTTCCTCGATTACATGGGTCAACCGGAGGTCACCTGTTATGTTGATGATCTCTTTTTTGATTTTTTTCAGATTATTATGAGAATAAAAACTCTTGAGAAAAAGCGGGTCATGAAAACAGGCCAGAGCGATAAATGCTCCTGCAACGACTTTAAGGGAAGGATCATCAAGCATCTTAAGTATAAGTGGCCTGAACTGTGAAAGCCCCGACGCACCAAAGGCAAGAATGAGGGCAAGACGTACATTCTCATCAGGGTCGTTTCCCAGGACCTTGGCTTTCTCAAGAAAAGCGTCATTCGAATTAGGACCGACGCAGGCAAGAACAATTGTACGGACTGAACGGGAGGGGTCGAAAAGGGCCTTTTCAAAAAGTGATTCATGTTCATCAAAACCAAAGACTGAAGCAGCGCGATAGGCTTCTTCCCTGAGGGTCTCATCAACACTTCCGGTAAAATCGATAATGTAATTGTAGGCATCGTCGTCTTTCACAATAGATGCAATCTCGATGAGTGCTCCAACCGCATCGGTACCAAGATTCTGTGTATCCAGCAGAGAGAGAATCGAGTTAAAGTCCAGTGTATTCACCCGTCGCATATATTCAACGATTTCCCGCCTCAGATCAACCGTACAGAGCGCCAGCAGCCTGATAATATCAGGAAGAACTTCTGCGTCAACGATTGCTGCAAAATATCGGATTGCCTCTATTCTCAAGCCCTCAGAGGCCTCTGTGAGAACATTGAGCATCTTCTGCCTGTCGACTATTATCCCCAGTTCCCGCATAACTCTTACCGCCGTAGTCCTTACTTTCGGAGCAGGGTCGTATAACAGTTTCTCTATCTTGTCCCAATGGGATGACACCTTGAGCATTGCAAGGGCACTGAGAGCCGCTTCACGCGCATAGGGATGGGGGTCATCCAGAATGGCGGCGATCCGCCCTGAATATTCTGAGGCTTCAAGTGTAGCCAGTGCCTCAACAGCAGAACGCCTCACCCAGTACTGGGAATCCTTTAGATTCTCGATCAGGAGAGGAACTGCTTCCTTCGCTCCTATCTTTCCAAGGCTTTGGATAATGCGTGCTTTCAGTGTCCATTCTCTCTCGGTCCTGAGAAGATTAATGAGCGGTTCCGAAGCCTCCCGCGTGCCTGCCTCTCCAAGAAGTCGTACAATGCGTTTTTTAATATTTCCTTCGGAGCTTTCCAGCTTCTCGCACAGACTCTCAACAACTCCTGCCTGAGCAACAAGGAACAGTATCTTGCGCAGTTCTGATTTGTATTTTTCCTCGCTGTACTCATCGAGTATTTTTTCTACATAGCCGATTCTCTCCAGTGCAAGGGCCGCCCGCCTCCGCACCTCAGAATCATGGTCCTCCATTGCTACAAGCAGCGATGGAATTGACATTTCCCCAAGCTGTTCCAGGGCCTCAACAGCCCTTACCCTCACCCACCATTCAGGATCTTTGAGAATATTTACCAGATAATGAATTACCGAGGGGTGTCCGATAGCTCCCAGTGCCTGGGATATGCGCGTTCTGACAAAGGGGATCGGTTCAGATATGAGCAGTTCTGTCAGTTTAATAATAGAGCGATCACTTTTTATTTTTCCCAGTGCACCTGCTGTCTTTGCCCTGACTTCAGGGCTCACATCAAAGAGAGATTCAATAAGCGCCTGGACCGCCTCTTGTGAATTAAGCCATCCAAGTATTTCTGCTGACCATCCCCGCCTGCTCTCACTGTCAAAATTGGTCAGCTCCTTTTTCAGATATTCTACGGAATCATTCCCAATATTGACGAGAATTTCACCAATTCTCGGAGGTAGCCAGGTTTCGGGACTGCCAAGGGCTTCTACAAGAAATGGGATCGCCCGCCTGTCCTGTATCCTGCCAAGGGCACGGAGAGCGACACTCCTGACGTCTTCATCTTCGTCGTTTGTATCACGGATGATCTCAATCAGGTAAGGGACCGCTTTGGCTGATCCGATAAGCCCCAGTTTTTCTGTGGCAAAGGCCCGCTTTTTCCAGGAATTAGAATTTTTCAGGCTCTCAATATACCTGTCAGTAATACCGGTGGCATCATAGATTTCCTGTATATTGGTTCCGGCCTTTCCTGCCAGGGCCGCTGCCCGGTCTACGATAAATTCAATAAACTGCGTATTTCTGATCTTCAGAAGCTTTTTCGTAATATCATCCAGAGAGAATGACGAGTAATCTCCCTCTGCTATGGCATCAATTATATCTTTATTTCTTTTTATTAATCGCCTCACCTGAAGATCCTGAAGAGTGCCCTTCTTCCTCAGAAATATCACTACAATAAACAGAACAGAAGCAACGAATATCGCAACAGCGCATAAGGTCAAAATAATATTCATTGTTGAAAACCCATTCTCCGGCCAGAGCTTTTTGATAAGGGAGAGGCTTTCTGTTTCAGAAATATTATGCTTCTTTTCAGGTGGAGTCGCTCTGCTCTGTTCTGAGTGGCGAACTTCAGGCTCATGACTGTTCAGAGGGCCAGGACCGGCCTTCAGCACCTTATCCTGATCTCCTGATTTACCAGCATCAGCGCGAGTATTTTTTCCCCTGACTTCGGGAACAGGCCCGGGCAGAGTTTCAGTCAGGTTTTTGCCACTGACAGGTTTCCTCTCATCACGGGCCACGTGATTTCTCTTGTCAAGGAGTGAGCCTGATTTTTGGGAATCACTGCTCATGAATGATATATATGCATCTTTGTGTCCGATAGCGGCAAGTTTATTCTTAAGAGGGACTGCCTGTTCTTTAGAACTGAATCGTCCGCAGCTTACCTTGAAAAGCCTTTTGCTTTGTTTCATTCTGCAGTCTATTCCCGATCCCCCCAGTTTATTGATAAACCCCTCGGCAGTTTCCTGTTTTCCATAGGCACCGATCTGAATTGTATAGACATGCTCTCCATAGGAATTGGTCAACGGGATAAAGAAGAGAAGAAAGATAAGCAGAAAAGTAAAAGCCCGTGGCCGCACATTATGAGTCCTGGCAGTTCTGCATGGGAGGGCAAAGTCAGGCTGACATTGTCTTATTTTACTGCCTGCTGCGATGGAACGCTTTTTTAGAGTAAATGTCCAGTTCATACCGTTATTACACATAACCTATATATACCTATGTTTATACGGATAATATGGCGATTAACTAAAATAGGGAATCGGCCTCAGAGAAGAGTGAATACAGACAAAATCCGCCCACTTAAGCACAACTGACTAATTTATAAGCATATTCACAGCTATAACAGCTGAAATATGATGAAACTTCTGCAACGTGAGATCTTGTGAGCGGACCCGTGACCGAGTATAATAAGTGCATTCATGCAGGCAGTTAATTTCATCCCATTTTCATATGTTCTTTGGGATCGGGCAGGCATCATATCACAAACGTTACGCAAAAAAGAGAGGCATTGTTTTTCCCATGATTCGCATATTTCTTCCGGCTGAACAGCTCCGGTCTGAGCATATTGTAATAACAGGGGACAATGCCCGACATCTCGCGCTTGTTCTGAGAGTTCAGCCCGGTGAAATCATAACGATTTTTGACGGTCAAGGATACAGGTATGAATGTACTGTTAAGCAGGTTCACAAGAGAGAAATTACTGTTCAGATGAGCAGGAAAGAGCCCTACTCTGTAGAGTCTCCGATCTCTGTTGTCCTTGCACAGGGGTTACCCAAAGGAGATAAAATGGACCTGATAATTCAAAAGGCTACCGAGCTGGGGACTACCAGAATTATTCCTCTCATTACTGAGCGATCCCAGGTTAAACAGACGAATAAGCTGGTACGGTGGAAAAAGATCGCCCTCTCCGCTTCCCGGCAGTCAGGGAGAGACAGGATCACTGATATTTCTGAAGCTGTGACGTTCAGTGACTTCCTTGCCTCGCAGATGTCTCCGCCGGCGAAGGCGTATGTTGAGGATATCAAGGGGGCTACATTGAACGTGCTGCTTTCAGAAGATTATAAACTCCGGAACCTGAAGGAGTTATTAAGCAGGAACAGCAGTGTTAAAGAAGTGGTCCTCATGGTTGGTCCTGAAGGCGGATTTTCCAGGACCGAGGTGCAGACCGCAACAGAAAAAGGATTTACAGAAGCATCATTGGGTCCGCGAATACTCAGAACCGAAACAGCCTCCCTTGCTGCGATCAGCATTATCCAGTACACCCTGGGAGACATGGGATAAGGGCATTACCCGGACTTAAATGCCCTGTTTTTCTGACAGCAGGTCAAAGGCATAATCCAGAATTAGGTCTGTTGCCTCTCTTTCACGGTTCGTCAGCTCAACCCCGAAAAGGCACTTATTATCTATCTGTTCATCCCAGGTTACGTTCCCGGTCAGGGAGACAGCAGAGTCATATGCGGGCAGCTTTACCATTACTTCAACAGGTGTCTTTACCAGTGGAGTAATGTCCGGTGACTCAATGCAAAACCCGCCGGATGATATATTTTTAATTTCCCCGGCAAATAACTCTTCAGAATATTTTGATGCTTTAATCGCGACAGCGAGGGTAATGTCAAACCGTTCATTTTTTCTTCTCTCATGTACCATATTCCGTCTCCTTCATCCTGTGTGTGTCAACGTCCTGTTCTGTTGTTGCCTATCTTATCGAACTGAACCGGTTTTTTCTTTACTGCATATACCAATGGTCCCTGGACTCTCCTGCTTATTCAGCGGCCTGTATATTCACAACCCTGTCAAGAGGAATGATAACCCAGCCTGTCTCAGCCTGCAGGCTCACTTCACTTTCCCCTATCTCAACAAGAACTCCCCGGTACAACGTCTCAACGGTTTGAACTTCTACTGCCTTGCCAACCAGTTCCTGCATAAGTTTCTCCTCCCGGGGCAATGTAATAAGCCCCTGTTTGAAACCATTCATTCACCATGCTTCATAACGTCTCAGTTCAGGATAATTCCTCTCTGATTCAGATCATACCTCACGTTCAATTATAAATTATCTTGTTACTCAAAATCATTATTCATATACTTTATCAGGAGGTCAGCAATGATAGAATTATGTGCGTGTCTGGGATGTAACGTCGGATCAGATATTCCGGACTTTACTCCGGAAACATACGAACCATCAAAAGGTGGCTTCAGTGAGATAAGCCTGAGAGCACTCAAGAAGACCAAGAAATGAACAATCCTGTTTTCAGATCATTCTCTTCCTTTCAAACTGTTCACAAATTCTCCGCCTAAAAGAAATATACAGGAAAGGTAATACATCCACAGAAGGAACAATATAAAGGTTGTTAAAGAACCGTATATGGTGCCGATATAGGCTATATTTCTTACAAACCAGGTGAAGAGATGTTTGGCCAGCTCCCAGAGCACCGTAACCATCAGTGCTCCGGCAAAGGCGTGATTTGCATTGACCTTTACATGAGGCACGATTTTAAACACCGTAGTGAATGTCAGGAGAACAAGAACAAATGGAGCCACATATTTCAGGAGTATTGCCGCTTTATAACTTAACGCAACCCCAAAAAGGTTCACCGGATGCTGCATGAAAATGCCGGCGATTGAACTCACGGTAAAAGACATCAGCCAGAAGAAAATAAAGAGCGTTACAATAAGAATCGTCCAGAGCAGTGACAACAGGAAGTGCCTTTTCTTCGGCACCTTGAAAATCACATCCATGGCATGCTCTACAGAATAGAACAGCTGAAGCGAAAGAAACCCGTAAATTATAAATGAGATTAAACTGATTCCTTTGTAGGTAATCACATTTCTGAGTTCATTGGTGATCCCGGCCGTTACCGCGGGGAAAAAATCGATCAGTTTTGAGAGGAGAAAATTATAAAGTTCCTGATTACCACCCAGCATGTACCCAAAAAGCGCGATAACAAGAAGAGTAAGCGGCACCAGGGAAACAATGAGGAAATAGGCTATTGATCCGGCCAGGTAAAAACACTCATCCTTAAAAAAAGAGGTCAGGCTGTTACTTATCGTCTTAATTAAATACATTGATTCCTGATAATTATGCTGGCAGTATTCATCTACTCTTATCGAATGCTCTTCATACAGCCTTTAGGCTGATTTTTCCTGAGGGTTCAAATCAGGGAATACAGACAGCCCGCGTATTTATTTCTGCTTTCGCTGTCTCACATAAAAATCAACAGGGACCCCTTCAAAAGTAAATTTTTCCCGCAACTGTTTTTCCAGAAAACGTATGTACTGATCCTTTATTCCCTCTTTCTTGTTCGTGAACAACGTAAAACCGGGGGGACCTGTTTTAACCTGGGTAATATAGAAAATCTTGACCCTGTTGCCGCGGTACAGGGGCGGCTCCTTTTTTTTCAGCGTCTCTCTCAAAAATATATTCAGTGCATGCGTGCTGATTCTTTTTTCGCTTTCAGCGATTACTTTGTCGATAAGGGGAAAAAGCTTTGTTACCCGCTGCTTGTTAATTGCAGCAATAGTCAGGACCGGGACATGCCTCATAAACCAGAGTTTCTGATGGACCACATCCTGAACTTTCTCAAGGGAGAGAGCGTCCTTGTCTACCAGGTCCCACTTGTTAAGCACGATTATAGCTCCTTTTCGCGCAGCATGAACAACACCTGCAATCCTCTGGTCAAGCTCCACTACCCCGTCCGGCGTATCAAGAACTATCAGTGCTATATCGCATTCCTCTATGTTTCTCAATGTCCTGATAAATGAGTATCTCTCGATGGTCTGTGCCATCTTGCCTTTTCGACGAATGCCGGCAGTGTCCACAAGGATATATTTTTTGCTGTAATATTTACAGACTGAATCCACGGCATCTACTGTAGTCCCTGCCACCGGACTCACAATCATCCGTTCCTTGCTGAGAAGGCAGTTCACAAGGGTTGACTTGCCTACATTCGGCCTTCCGACTATCGCTATCCTGGGAATATCAGATTTTTCTTCAACGCTCAAGGGCACCAATGTAACAACATTATCCATAAGCTCCTCGTATCCGTTGCCATTGAGTGCAGAGAGCGGATAAATATCAACGCCCAGAGCATAAAAGTCATACAATGTTTTTTCCTTTTTGGGGCCATCTATTTTGTTTACCGCATAGAAGGTTTTTTTTCCATGCTTCCTGAGGGTTGCAATGAGTTCGATATCCAGTGGAAGCAGACCACTTTCACCATCCATAAGCATAATGATGATATCCGCCTCTTCAACTGCAGCCTGGACCTGGTTCTTTACCTCCTTGTAGATTTCCTCATCAGGCTCATGAAGAAAACCGCCAGTGTCAATAACAAGAAAATGCCTGTCTTCCCATGCTGCGTCACCATAAATCCTGTCACGGGTGATGCCGGGGTAGTCCTCTATAACAGCGCTCCGCCTCCGAATTAACCTGTTAAAGAGCGTGGACTTGCCCACATTTGCTCTTCCCACTATTGCTATAACCGGCTTAGCCATAAATCTATTACCTTCTTATCTCCTTACGTCTTTTAATGATAACCAATCTTATCTTTGGCGACACTGGCCATGATAAGATATGCATCGGGGTTTCATTGCGGTCTCTTCCATTCATCTCAAGTGAAAATATTACATTTACTCCATGCCAGAGTTCAGTGCCGCACCCTGAATATGCCAATAGAATTAAGCGCCAGCAAGGTCTGTTCCGGTGTTCATTATACCACAGCGGAAGCACCATAAGCGGCTGTCCCTGAAAGCGGCCCCTCTTTATCTCACTGAGAAAACAGTCATTAAATTGACTCTACCATCTGCAGGATGGTATTTTAAGAGATGATGATAAAATCACTGATAGGTTCAATCATTATCATCATCTGCTTTGGGGCCTCATCTCACGCTGATATTTTCTCCTATACTGATAAAGACGGCGTTACCCACTTCACAAACATTTCTCAGGGCAAAAATTACAAGAAAATAATAACAGAACCCCCCCGAACAAAGACCGAACGTTTCGAGCGCATCATAAGCAGTAAATCGGGCAAATACGGCCTGGAACCTGAAATAATCAAGGCCGTCATAACAGCTGAGTCCAACTGGAATCCAAAGGCTGTTTCCCGGAAAGGTGCCATAGGACTCATGCAGCTCATGCCATCAACCGCAAAAGAGATGAAAATTTCAGACCCGTATAACCCTGAGGAAAATATAGAAGCCGGAACACGATATCTCAGGCACCTTCTTGACAGGTTTGACGAAGACCTGGACCTTGCCCTTGCAGCCTATAATGCAGGGCCCGGCAATGTGGAAAAAGCAGGAGGGATTCCTGCATTCATTGAAACCAGAATGTTTGTAAAAAGCGTCAAGTCCTTCTACAAAGACTTCTCTCTCAACAAGGTGAAACCGATATACAGGCTGACCCTTGATGACGGGACTGTCATGTTCACCAATACGCCCTCTCCCTACAAGCAGTACAACCTTTCAAAATTCTAAAAAAAAGACTAAAATAATAGCCTATGAGTGATTCAGAGCAGTTGCGCGACAAGATATTTGCGCTCAAGGAAAAGAAAAATGCCATTATTCTGGCACACAACTACCAGAGGGAAGAGGTTCAGGATATCGCTGATTACCGGGGGGATTCCCTGGAACTTTCGCGCCTTGCAGCCACTACGGACTGTGATGTAATTGTGTTCTGCGGAGTGCATTTCATGGCGGAGAGTGCTTCTATTCTTTCCCCGGATAAAACAGTGCTGCTCCCGGAGATATCAGCAGGCTGCCCTATGGCTGACATGATAGCCGCGGGCAGCGCGAGAAAGGCAAGAACACAGTTCCCTGGCTTTGAGTACAGAGAAGAATTTACCTACCCTGCTGAATTTTCTCTCAAAGACATAAAGAAGCTCCACCCCGGCGCACCCGTCGTGAGCTATGTAAATACAACTGCGGAGGTCAAGGCTGAAAGCGATATCTGTTGTACATCAGCCAATGGGGTCAAGGTAGTGGAGTCCCTTGAAAGTGACACCGTAATAAGTGTGCCTGACAAAAACCTGTCCGCATGGATCGCAAAAAATACGAAAAAGAAAATAATATCTTGGGACGGATTCTGCCATGTTCATGAACGGGCGACAGCAACGGATGTCGAGAGCTCACGTGAGGAACATCCTGACGCCCTTATACTTGCCCATCCTGAATGCAGAATGGAAGTCCTCGAACTGGCAGACCATGTGACCAGCACTTCCGGTATGCTCAGGTACGCGGAGAAATCAGATGCTCAGGAATTCATTATAGGAACTGAAACCGGCCTTCTGTATAAACTCAGAAAAGACAACCCGGCAAAAACCTTTTATCCTCTAAGAAAAGACATGGTCTGCCCGAATATGAAAAAAACTTCTCTCACCAGTGTTCTTCACTGCCTTGAAACAGAGACCTACAAAATTAAAGTCCCGGAAGAAATCAGGGTACCTGCCAAAAAGGCCCTTGACAGAATGCTCGAAGTGAAGTAATTCACTCCTTATACTCTGTCTCGTTTAGAAAGAAATATCTATACCGACACTCAAGATTTATCCCGAAAACCCGATAGAATAAACAGGATTTAAAACAAACTGAGATAGCGACCATCAATATATTTCACTTAATATTGAGGTGTTACAGCACATATCTCAATTGAGGAGTACATTATGAAAAATAAAATCAGGATCCTGCTTGTCGATGACGATGATGTTCTTCTTTCTGTCATTTCCATACAGCTGGGCAAGCACGATTTCGATATAACCACTGCCTCAAGCGGAGAGGAAGCACTAAATATTTTTCGCGAGTCATCTTTCCAGCTTCTTATCACTGATATAGTAATGCCCGGCATGTCCGGCATCGAACTGCTGAAAGAAGTCAAACGTATCAACCCTGAAACAGAGGTAATAATCATAACCAGCTATGCTTCCGTCGAGAATACGATCTCTGCACTCCGTTTCGGTGCCTATGATTACCTGATCAAACCCTTTAAAAACCATGAGCTTGTTTCAGTCATCGTCAACCGGGCCGCTGAAAAGATCCGCCTTACCGCTGACAAAAAAATACTGCTGGACAATCTCATGGCATACAAAGAGGAGTTGGAATACCTCAACAAGGTTCTTCATAAACGTTCAATTTGTGACGGACTGACAGGACTTTATAACCATCAGTACTTTCAAGAGGCGGGGGCAAAAGAATTAGCCAAATCCTCCCGATATGAACGACCTCTTTCTCTTATCTTCATTGATGTTGACTATTTCAAGGAATACAATGATCAAAACGGTCATATCGCCGGAGACGACGCTCTTAAAAAAATCGCTGACCTGATCAAAAGACGCTTGAGAGATAGTGATATAATTGCCAGGTATGGTGGTGAGGAATTTGTTGCACTGCTCCCTGAAACAACAAAAGAGCAGGCCCTTATTATCGCTGAAACCCTGAGAGAAATGATCGCGGCATACCCCTTCCCCGGCAGCGAAAATCAGCCGAAAATGACTGTTTCGGTAAGTATGGGGATATCAGGATACCCTGATGACGGAAATGACCTGGCATCTCTTATTCGAGAGGCCGACAATGCCCTCTACCGGGCAAAAGACTCCGGAAGAAATACAATATGCGAGGCAATAGATTCCTGATATTCCACAGGAAAACCAGACATCAACCACACATACACTGATGCTCTCCACGGTCATTCAAGGCTGAAATAAAACATCGCTAAAGATTCAATCCCCTCGATCCGAAAAGTTAAGATATTATTTATTAACAGGTTATAGCGTGGGGGATCGTTTTAAAATGTTTAAAAAATTTATTAGAATAATTACCTTTGTTGACCTTCCGATCAGAAAAAAATTCATGCTCTTTTCCATAGGTGTTCTGTTCTGGTTCATTGTGATGTTTGTCATCAGTATTTCAGCCAATCTTGACATAGACAAAAAAACAAATATGATCGTCAAGAACATCGTACCTGTTGACAGAACAGTTCAGAAGATAACGAGAAAGCTCCAGAGCCTGAGCATTGACGCTGTTGAGATCGCCAATATTAATGACTACAACGAACTGGACCAGAAAATTACCGCGTCAAACGCCCGCATCCTTGACATAAAGTCATTTCTAACAGCCCTGCATCTCGGTGGCCAGGTCAATGATATAAACAGAGAGAACGGAGAGCTCATTGAAAGTTTTTCAGTATCCGCCCCCAGGGATCTCCCGGCGGCGGCAGAGTACGCGGAAAGGCTTGAGCCGCTGGTAAACAATATATCTCTGAACCTCCAGACCGTAGCTGATTTGAAAAAAGATACGTTGAATAAGAATGCGCAAAATCTAGCCCAGCTAACAGAAAGCCTCGCCGGCTACATGAAAATTCTTGCCTCGGCCATCTCGCTCTCAAATACCTTTTCTACGAGTATATCAAAATCATATCTTCACAACTCTGATCAAATCAGGTACGCGACGACATTTACTTTTTATACCTTCACCGGAGTCATGGTAATAGCCACGGTGCTTCTCCTGGTATTTACCATATCAATCACCCATGCCATTGAGATTCCGGTCAAATCTATCATTGGACAGATCAGGTCTCTGGGGGCAGGAAAAGTGGACCTGACAAATCATATTGTTGTGCGGTCAAAAGACGAGATCGGGGTCCTCTCGAGAGATTTCAATACCTTGACCGAGGAGATACATGAAATTGTAACCTTTAAAAAAGTCATAGAAGAAGATTACAGCCTCGATGATGTCTATGCAAGACTGGGCAAGGCTTTCCATGAAAAGTGCGGTCTGGATCAGTTTATCATTTATGAGGTTTGGGGAAGCAAGAACAAGATGAACCCGGTATATCCGATTATATTAAACGAGAAAGAGATATACTGTAATGAAGAAATTCTCACCAACTGCGAACAGTGCAAGGTGAACAAAACCGGCCATACAATAGCCTCTGATACATACACCGAAATATGCAAGCAGTTCAAGCCTGAGCTTCAGAAAAAGCATCTCTGTATTCCGATGATAATCGGCGGCTCAACCGGTGGGGTTGTTCAGTTCCTCTTTGATGAAGGCGGGTATAGTGAAAACGGGAATAACAAAAAGCTTTTCAGGGCAGAACAGTATATTAAAGAGTCTCTCTCTGTCATAGAGGCGAAAAGACTAACGAACACGCTAAGGGAATCTGCCCTGAAGGATTCCCTGACAGGACTTTACAACAGACGCTTCTTGCAGGAGTACACTGAAACACTCGTCGCCGGAGTACTGAGGCGGGGGAAAAATGTCGGCCTGATTATGTGCGACCTGGATTTCTTTAAACAGGTCAATGACACCCATGGCCACAATGTAGGAGACACGATATTAAAAGAAACTTCAGATATCATTAAAAAATGCGTCAGGTCCGCTGATATGGTCATCAGGTTCGGGGGCGAAGAATTTCTCGTGCTTCTCCTTGAAATTAAAAAAGATGAAGCAATGAAAATTGCTGAAAAGATCAGAAAGGCACTTGCCGGCACAAAACTTAAAACACCTGACGGGACCATCACAAAAACAATCAGCCTTGGCATCAGTGAATTCCCTCATGACACGGACAGCTTCTGGCAGTCGATCAAATTCGCTGATGTAGCGCTGTATAAAGCCAAGGAGACCGGCAGAAACAAGTCTGTACGTTTTACTGAAGAGATGTGGGCGAAGGACCAGTTCTAACTCTGGCGTGCGATCGCACTACCCCAGGCTATGCCCCACGATAATAAAAACAAGCCACAAGGCAAAGACGACCTGCTGGGTATGCATAATCCGTAAATGCTTTTTCTTCAAGCCAAGGGAAACCTGGTAATACATCATTACTCCTGCAATCGTAAGCCATAGCGTCAACACCATGGTTATCTGCAGAATTAAATTTTTCTCATCAGGTTCCGCAAAATGCGCATGTATGATCACGAATAAAAAAGCAACGAGGTTTAATGCCGCATGGAGGTGAAGATATTGTTTAAAAAAACGGGTCATTTCTTTTGTCCAGGGACGATACTGTTTGGCAATTTCCTTTGCCGGATAATAGGCGTTTGCCGCAATAAATAGAAGTACTGCAAGAAATCCGAATGTCTCACTCATTTACACGTATCCTCACGTTCATACAGATCATTTTTCCCGCGTGCAGCTACCCTATTCAAGACCCCTCTACTGCCCGTGCGGCACTTGTAGCATACGTTCATATAGAAAAAGGCTGTTGTACACAAGGAGATCACTTCCGCGACCATGCTAATATTAACAATAATAACGACGAAACAGCAATGCCTCTTGAAATTTATAAAATCATCGGATTTGATATTTTGATCGGAGGTCTTTAGACTACTTTTTATTTGAAGGCAGAGAGGGTATGGAAACACTAAAAGATATAATTATCCGGAGAATACAGAAGGAGGGATTTATCACCTTTGAAGCCTTTATGGATATGGCCCTGTATTATCCTGACCTGGGCTACTACTCATCTTCCAACAGGACCATAGGGCGGGAAGGGGATTTCTATACCGGCCCTCACCTGCATCCGATCTTCGGAGCGATGATCGGGAAACAGTTGATGGAAATGTGGGACTTAATGGAGAGGCCCGTGAGTTTCTCCGCAGTTGAAATGGGCGCCGGGCTGGGGTATTTGTGTAAAGACATACTGGATTATCTGCAAAGGCCATCACAATCATCATCACTGAATCAGAAGAAGTCCGATTTTCTCGCGTCCCTCAAATATATCATAGTCGAGCCGTTCAGGCATTTCAGGGAGAAACAGGGGAACATCATTCAACACGGTTCACTCAATCCCATACGTCCGGACTCATCAGAAGAGAGGAGAGAGAGCGACAGCAGAAGTTTAGAGAAAGTCACCTGGGTGCATTCACTGCAAGAGGCCGGAGAGATTACCGGCTGTATCTTTTCAAATGAACTTGTCGATGCCTTTCCTGTTCATCTGGTCGAGATGGAGGACGAGCTGAAGGAAGTTTATGTTGCCTTTGATGGAAAACGTTTTACCGAGGAGAAAGGTGCTGTCAGTACTGATGAGCTGGTCAGGTATCTCAACAACAGCTCAATTGATTTAAAGCCAGGCTACCGCACAGAAATTAACCTGAGAATATACCGCTGGCTGGAGGAAATCACGGCAGCACTGTCACGGGGTTTTGTGCTGACCATTGATTATGGTTACTCGGCAAAGGAGTATTACAGTGATGAGAGGACAGAAGGGACGCTTATGTGTTACCACGAACATATGCTCAGTGACAACTTATACGAACGAGTTGGAGAACAGGATATTACCGCACATGTGAACTTTTCCGCACTGGATATGTGGGGGGAAAGACTTGGCTTAACAACTCTTGGATACTGCCCCCAGGGGACATATCTCATTGCTTCAGGCATTGATGAGCTGATTGTTGAGCTCTATGCTGATTCACCTGATTACATGGCCGAGACAGCAAAAATCAAGGGCTTGATCATGCCTCAGGGCATGGGGGAATCACATAGTGTGCTAGCGCAGTATAAAGGGAAAGGGACGCCTGAGCTGGCAGGTTTTTCTCTGAGAAATCTCACGGGAAGTCTCTGAATCAGGCATAGCCTTTCAGCCGTTCAAGGCTCTTCAGGGCGTTTTCCTGAGAATGGGCTTCCAGGGTATAGACACAGTCAATACCTTTGAGCTCTTTAAAGAGGGTGTCAAAGTCAAAATTGCCGTCCCCAATGGCCAAATGCTGGTCAGAGTGACCTGTATTGTCGTGGAGGTGAAGCAACTTTATGAAGTGCTTGGTCATTCCCAGCCATTCTGTAAGAGGAAGCTTTGAGAAAAGGTTGAAGTGTCCTGTATCAAAGCAGATGCCGAAATAGTCTGAATTCATCTCTTTACAGAGAAGCCGGAGATTTTCCGGGTCGTCTTCAAAGATGTTTTCCACCGCAATCTTCACTCCGATTTCCGCAGCTCTTTCATGTACCGGTGTCCATGTCTCAATACTGTTTTCAAGCCAGATTTCCACCCGGTTGTCATATTTCCACCTGTCATAGCCAGAATGAAAAACAACCACTTCCGGCTTGAGAACATCGGCAACCTCAAGTGTCTCAATGTACCGCTTAATCGTGACACCCCGTACCCGCAAATCAACCGCTCCGGGGGAGAGATCCATGAAAGGGGCGTGAATGGAAATACGGGGATTATAGTCAAGCTGTTTCTTAAGCTCCAGGATATCATCTGCTTTCAACGTATCAAAGCTTCTGGAACCGAAGTATATCTCAGGGTTTAATCGATGCTCTTTTAGAAAAGGAATGTATCGCTCAAAGGAATCATAGGGAACATGCACATGAGGCGCACTTATGCCTGAATACTTCAGGGGGTCCGGCACTACTGGTTAACAGCCTTTTTCTTTGGTGTTTCAACGCTCTTTTCCGGTTTCTTTTCAGACTTCTTGTCCTTGCCTGAAACCGCTTTATCTTTAGCGTCCATGGCCTTTTTTCTGTCCGTTGAAGGATAATCAGTCACATACCATCCCGAGCCCTTCAAGACAAAGGACGTATTTGTTATCAGTTTCTTCAGCTCGCCTCCACAGGACTCGCATTTCTTCAGCGGTTCATCTGACATCTTTTGCAGGACCTCAATCTCATCACCGCAACTATTGCATTTATACTCATACACCGGCATATCTGTAACCTCCCGAATTATAAATCTTATTTCATTTGCATCGAGACAATTAATGAGCTTCCAGAACCACTGTTGATGACCTCGCAATGTCCGGAAATCCCTCTGACACGAACGCCCTTGAAATTCCTCGATGCATATAAAATATATCATAATCAGCCACTTATTGACAAGGTTCTAACTATATGTTAAATAAGAATTATGTGGGAATACACAGAGAAAGTCAGAGACCTCTTCCTCCACCCCAAAAATGTTGGTGAAATCAAGGACCCTGAAGGGATAGGTGATGTAGGGAGTATTGTATGCGGAGATGCGTTAAAACTTACTCTCAAGATTGACAGAAATACTGATACCATTACCGACGCAAAATTCCAGACCTTTGGATGTGCCAGTGCGATAGCTTCATCGTCAGCGTTAACAGAGCTCATTAAGGGAAAAACAGTTGATGAAGCATTACAGGTCACGAATAATGACATTGCAGAGTATCTTGGCGGCCTCCCCCGGGAAAAGATGCACTGTTCTGTAATGGGGCGCGAGGCCCTTGAGGCTGCTGTGGCAAATTACCGGGGAGAACAGCCCTCTGAAGTTGACGAAGGGACTATTGTGTGTCAATGCTACGGTATTACAGACACAAAACTGGAACATGTTATCCGGGAAAACAGGTTGCGAACAGCTGAGGATGTGACTAATTTTACGAAAGCGGGCGGCGGGTGCGGGAGCTGTATTGCTGACATTGAAAAAATACTTGACAACGTCTGGAATACAAAAGTCTCTGCTGAGCCGGCAAAGCCCGTCAGGCGACTCACAAATATCCAGAAGATTGCATTGGTGCAGGAAGTCATGAACAGGGAAATAAGGCCTCTGCTTCAAGCCGACGGAGGGGACGCGGAGCTGGTAGACGTTGACGGAAATGAGGTTATTGTGTCGCTGCGAGGCATGTGCAGAGAGTGTGTAATGGCTGAAGTCACAACAAAGAATATTGAGAAAAAATTAAAAGAACTGGTAAGCGAAGAAATTACCGTTAAAGCGGAATGAGAGTAATATACCTGGACAATAACGCCACAACTGCTGTTTCTGATGAAGTGAGAGAGGCTATGCTTCCCTATATCACTGAACTTTACGGCAACCCTTCAAGCATGCACACATTCGGAGGACAGGTGCACAGGAAAATAGAAGTTGCCAGGGAGCATATCGCATGCCTGATAAATGCCGAACCGGAAGAAATTATTTTCACGAGCTGCGGAACTGAGAGCGACAACACAGCCATAATGAGCGCCCTTGAATCAGAGCCCCGAAAAAAGCATATAGTGACGAGCAGAGTAGAGCATCCTGCGGTATTAAGTTTCTGCAAGGCCCTGTATAGAAAAGGCTATAAGATATCGTTCATTCCGGTTGACAAAAAGGGCAGATTAAACCTGGAAGAACTCGAGTCCGCGATAACAGACGAGACAGCGATCGTGTCGATTATGTTTGGGAACAATGAAACAGGCGTCATATTCCCCATGGATACAATAGCTGATATCGTAAAATCAAAAAATGTTCTTCTTCACAGTGATGCGGTCCAGGCAGCAGGAAAGATCCCGATAGACGTAAAAAAACTCCCTGCAGACATGCTCTCCATCTCAGGGCATAAAATGCACGCATCCAAGGGTGTGGGAGCGCTCTATGTGAAAAGAGGGACCAGATTTTCACCATACATTATCGGAGGCCACCAGGAAAAAGGCAGGAGAGCGGGAACTGAAAATGTAGCGTCCATAATCGGATTTGGAAGAGCTGCTGAGCTTGCAAAAGAACATGTATTATCAGATGATACAACGGTAGATGAGTTAAGGGACAGACTCGAGAAAGGGCTGATGGATACCTGCCCCGGCGCGCGGATAAACAGTGACAGGGAGTACCGTCTGCCCAATACTCTGAATATAAGTTTTGAATATGTAGAGGGAGAAGCAATCCTTTTGCGGCTGAACGAGCATAATATATGTGCCTCTTCCGGATCAGCCTGTACATCAGGCTCGCTGGAGCCCTCACACGTACTGAGGGCAATGGGCGTCCCCTTTACCGCAATTCACGGATCAGTCAGATTTTCCCTGAGCAGATATACAACAAAAGGTGATATTGATAGTGTGCTTGATAAAATGCCCGGGATTATTAAGGAACTGCGGGAACTGAGTCCTTATGTACAGAATGCATGATAGCAGGTGCCATATCTACTGATTGTAAAAACCTGTTTGTTGCGGCTGCTCCAGTCATTAAACTAAACTACCTATAAAATCTAACCAAAAAGCGTGAAAGCCTGAAACCTTATATAAAAGCAGCAGCGCAAAAATCAGTACAACTGATTTTCCCAGTTCTACAAATTCAAAAAATAGCTTGCGTACCAGCAGGTTATTCTGCATTTTTTCCGCTACCGGAAGGCTGCGCTTATCCGTAACATGATCTTCTTTAAATCTCTTTCCGTGCAGTTTATCCTGCTTTGCCAGTACTGATGTCGTGCTCAATGGTACTCTCCTGTTCTCCGTGAAATACTGTCAGTTTTTCTATTATTAATTAATCGGGCGACTGCTCCACTATTAAGCAAGTTTCTTGCCATAGCCCTAACTCTCTAGTTTTAATATATTTTACTTATTAAAATCTGCCAAAACTGTAAATATTATTTACCTAAATGCCGGGTTGCCGTTAATAAGTGTAAACTATTACGACTTCGACTAAAGCTTAAGTAGATGATTAAAAAACAACAAATAACAGGTATCGCAATGGGGGCACCTGTAATGTTTTGTCTGCACAAAGATCCTCATCCACCCCTTGCGGCGCATCCGTCTCATATCAGTTCTACATGTTTTACAGACCAAGGTACCATAATAGATACCATATGTTTTTCCTCTTGTCAAATAAAAGATATTTATGCGGGGTATAAAAAATATTACTAACTGGAAATATCAGCTGAATCCTGATAGACCCTGATGTAAAATTTCTCGATCAGGATAACAACGATGCTACAGGTAGTTCTCGGGAATCAGATTCCAGGCTTCAGGATCTTCATGGCATGCGACTTTGTCACTGTCCTGCAGTGATAGATCAATAACCCTTGGCATGATAAGCTTTTCTCTTTTTGTGTCATAGATAATTCTGACAACAGGGTGTATGAGGCTGCTTTCTCCATGCTCAAGTACGACACCGAGAAGACCACTCTCAAGGCGAACGAGAGAGCCAACAGGGTATATCCCGACACACCGGATAAATTTTTGCACAAGTTCGGGGTTATATGCGCCCCCCCATTCATAGAGCTTTTTCAGGGTTTCGGTTGGCTGAAACTGCTGCTGATAGCACCGCTGTGATGTCATGGCGTCGTACACGTCCGCGATTGCTGCCATTTGACCGTAGATATTTATGCTGTCACCGCTCAGTCTGTCCGGATACCCGGTTCCGTCCACCCTCTCATGATGATGTGCCGCAACCATAATAGAGTTTGTGTGCATAGAAGGAGTATTCTCCAGAATAGTACGCCCCTCTTTGACATGCTTCCGTGCCTCGATGAACTCTTCTTCTGTTAATTTATTTATACTGGTAAGAATATCAACAGGGACATTGACTTTGCCAACGTCATGGAGAAGTCCCCCGACACCTATCTGCTTGATTAACTCGTAATCAAAACCGAGATGCTTGCCAAAAGATATCATAAGAACACCAACACTCACTGAGTGCATAAAGGTGTACTCGTCAACGCTCTTAATCCTGCCGAGGCTGGTAAGGGCGTCATTGTTTCTGAAAATTGACTCTATCATCTGCTCAACAACTCGGTCTACTTTCTCTACCTCTATCTGTTTTCCCAGCCGGACATCATTCATGAGGGTCTCGACTGTTTTCTTCGCCTCTTTTTTAACTTCCTTTGCCTTGTTGATCTCTTCACGCAAGGGGACTCTTTTGGGTCGGCTGATTTGGGGCTCAACAATCTTGTTTATCCCGGCGTCAATCTCCCTGGACACCTCTTCTTTGCTTGGAGCATCTGAAACATCCATTCCCTTATCTGTATCGATGTATACTTCACGCACACCATGGTCAATTATCTTCTCAATGGCTTTATCGGTATTGACCTTTATCCTGCTGTTGAGAAAGGGATGATCAAACCAGCCGCAGTTCATGTCGTGGATAAACATTCCCGGTTTTAACTGGCTGGTATTTATTTTTTTTATCATAGCTGAGTTGCCGATCCAGACGATAATTTACACATGACTATACTTATGTATTGTTTCGTCACTCGGGCTGAATATCTTGAGGAAATTCTTACAGGTAAAATAATCCCACATCAGATTAAAAATGGCGGATTACTGCTCTTAAGACAGGGCAAACAGAAAGGACTGAAGGCAGGCAAATGATTGTGTGAGTCAGTCGGTCTCACCCAGCGACTCAGAGGAGAAAATCTCCTTGATCTTGTTTTTCAGTTCATCAAAATTCGATGATTTGACTACATAGTGATCTGCGGCAACAGCAGAGAAGTCGCTTTTGTACACACTGTAGGCGGAACATATGATAACCGGCAAGTCATAATCGGTTTCCCGTATTCTCCGCAAAACAGAAAGGCCGTCTTCCCCGGGCATTTTTATGTCAAGGGTTACCAGGTCAGGTTTTTCCTCTTTTATTTTCTCCAAAGCCTTTGCACCGTTTTCAGCGGTAATCACATCATACCCTTCGTCAGTCATTTCTTCCTTCAGCAGAAACCTGATATTTTTTTCATCATCAACAACCAGGATTTTCTTTTTCATTGTCTTTGGCCCTCTTGTTTCCCGTCATTCCACCGTTCAACCAGATAGGATTTCATCTGCTCAAAGGTTGTGCATTGTTCCTTGATGACCTCTTCAGCCTGATGCGTGTCCAGGTTCTCTGTTTTCTTTACGAACGTCGCTGTTTTGGCGTAGTAAACCGGGACAAATGCTTCAATTATTTCTTGGGCACTCCGCCCATTTGCCACATTTCTGTGGGCAACCGCAAAATCAAAAAGAACCTTGACCCACAGTTCCACGGGCAGCTCAAAATACGCATCTTCCATCTTGGATACTTCCTGAATTTTCTGAAAATTCTCTTCTTCAAGAATTTCTTTCCAGAGGGGCATATACATTTCCGCGCCGTCCTTAAATATTTTGATCATGTTTCCAGAGTTTACATGAAGCGGTTTGGGCGATGCCTCTGATTCAAAACCGAATATAGCTGTGGGACGGCTGCCTTTCACTTTCAGCCACTTGTGCTGATAGATATCCATCAACTGAAAAATCGTCCCCACTACCTGCTTGAACATCGGGCTCAGGTCCTTGCCGGGATCTTTGTCGTCATGTATTTTCGTGCCCATAAAAGACTGGCAGATCTTAAAATTTTCACAGATAGCCACAGTCGTCATCCATATGTCGATCCCAAAGCGCGCAATATCAGTTTCCCACACATCCTTTGACAAAAGGCTGGCTATCAGCTCATCTGAAAAACCAAAATCCCCGCCGATAGGCTGGCGCACCCGCCTGCCATAGAGAGACCATGTCAGAGGGTAGGCAATCATATTAGTAATTGTACCATCATATTTATGCCTGCTGTAGTAGGGAGTAACAAAGCCAAATCCCTTCTTGATGACAGGGGCGAGCAGAAGTTCTATCCACTCCGGTGATATACTCCGCAGGTCTGAATCAAGCATGCAGCCGGCCTGGGCTCCCAGCATTCTGGCTGCCTCAAATATCGCCTTTATGGCGGTTCCTTTTCCTGAATGACCAA
This sequence comes from Thermodesulfovibrionia bacterium, assembly GCA_947259645.1. Classification (GTDB taxonomy): domain Bacteria; phylum Nitrospirota; class Thermodesulfovibrionia; order UBA6902; family UBA6902; genus Glo-13. The sequence goes on from CAMYND010000019.1 coordinate 31,525, forward strand.
CATACTTGGTCGCCACTATCTCTGTAATGATCCGTGGCTTGGAAATAAAAGCGGTATCAAAGTAATACTTGTCTTTCAGTGATTCAACAACTTTCTCGGTCTCTTCAATCTGGCCGCCTTCCGAAATCAGAATAACTCCTTTCCGTTTTGGAAAATACTTGGCCAGCCCGAGTTCCGCAGCCTTGATAACACGGCTGATTGTATCCGCGTTGTTATAACTGGGAATTCCTATGACTATATCCGCAGTACCTATCTGCTTCAGCACCGCAATGGTACTCTCATTAATCGCAGTACATTTGTCAACAATGGAACCGCTGTCCAACATTCTTATTTCTCCTTAAGCAAAGCAATGATAGTGCCGCACATCTTTACTTTAATATCCATCTGGCTGTTATTCATAATATCAGTTAATGCTATGTTTCCCTTCGGTATTAACAGGGAAATACTTAATATTTCACATGGTTCATTTTTAAAAGATACAAATGAGACACTATCTCACCACTATGTTATGTTACCAGGATCTACTTCAGAAATCATAAAAACAGATCTGTGAACCCTCACTCAACAGCAGGAAGGGTAACCCTGAAAACAGTGCCTGTGCCCTCTGTACTCTCAACGTCAATGCTGCCATTGTGAGAAATTATTATTTTCTGAACAAGGGCAAGACCAAACCCGATTCCCTGTTCTTTTGTTGTAAAAAAAGGAAGGAAAATTTTCTGTTTTATGTTCTCCGGGATACCGGAGCCTCCGTCTTTAACAGACACCTCGGCTTTGTTCCTCCCCCGGGAACGTATGCTGATATCAATCTCCCCGCCTTCAGGCATTGCCTCTGATGCATTAATCAGCAGATTTGAAAGGGCCTGCTTCAGGAGCACTCTGTCTGCATCCACAAAAACCGGGGGAGTTTTATTGATTGAAACATGCACCGGCTCATTACGGTCAGGAACTGTTTCAGCAGTTTCCCTGATCAGTTCATTCAACTCCACTTTTTCAGTGTGAAGCACTGACGGTTTTGCAAATGCCAGCAGTTCTGAAATTATTGTGTTCATCGTGGATATCTCGAGGGAAATCGCATCAACTGTTGGACGTGCTGACGGTTCAACTTTCTTACTGAGGAGCTTCGCATAACCGGCAATGACCCCCATGGAGTTTCTCAGTTCATGGGATATCCCCGCAGACATCTCTCCCAGTTGAGTCAGCCTCTCTTTGAGTTCTACCTGAGACTGCAGCGCCTTTATGTCTGTCAGGTCCGTAAATACAAAGATAAAGCCGATACCGTCCCCTGAACTATTTGTTAACTGGGAACTGGTTATGCCAAGCCATATACGTCTGCCGTCCCGCGTAGCATACTGGTACTCCCCTCTTGATACTTCCTCGTTCGTTCCCATTAATGAGGTCAGGGGCTCTGAAAAGACATCATTAATATTCCTGCCTGTCTCCTCTGCTGATTTGATACCTAATATGTTCTCGGCCGCCTGGTTTACGCTCTTTACCATCAACATCTTGTCAACACTGATCACTCCGCTTGGAACACTGTGAAGAATGTTCTCACTATAGGCCTCCATACTGCTCGCCTTGTCCTCTGCAGAGGATTTTAACTTCTCCAGCTCACGTTCCTTTTCCTTGAGCTTTGCTACAAGGTCATGGAATGTGTCAACAACAAACCCGACCTCTGATCCTTTCTTTCCGGTTTCCGTTGATTTCAGGTTGTTTCTCTGTTTCGTAATATATATCCTCGCAAAAATTACGGACAGGGCTATGATCCCTGCCGCAAGAGCTCCAAAACCGAATACCGCACCCCTGCCTTCCATTGCCGGTACAAGCAGGACTCCTATAACCAGGCCCAGAAATAGAAATACTGTGACTATTAAATATTTCAGAGCAGGTTTATCCCCCATAGAGATACCATACAAGGATTTCCTGACCAAGTAGCAGACTAATGAGAGCACCCAGCGCCAGGTATGGACCGAAAGGAATTCTGGAGCCCCACTCCCGCCCTTTCAGTTTGATCAGGGCAACACCTGCAATAGAACCTATCAGGCTTCCCGCGAAGGTAGTGAGAATGACACCCTTCCAGCCGAGGAGCCCTCCGATCATTGCCATCATCTTTATGTCGCCCCCTCCCATTGCATCTTTCTTAAATATCATCCTGCCGGCTATGGCAACAACATAAAAGAACCCGCCACCGGCGATAAGGCCGATCATAGCCGCCCTGAATCCAAGCATGTCTGCCCGCGAGAAAGGGTCAGGAAGAACGGTAGACCCCAGAAGCAAAGCCAAAGGGATTCCAGGATAGGTAATGCTGTTTGGAATAATCTGATGCTCAAGGTCGATAAAGAAAATAACAACAAGGGTTGACACAAAGAACAGATAAATAATAAGCACCAGTATTGATTCAGTTCCGAAGCTGTTTAGGACCGCGACATAAAGCGCTGCGTTCAGAAATTCTACTAAAGGATATTTGGCTGAAACTCCCGCCCCGCAGTGCCTGCACCTGCCCATAAGAAAAAGATAGCTTAATAGTGGGATGTTGTCATAGAATTTTATGGGTGTATCACATGACGGGCATTTCGATGAGGGGCTGACTACGGATAAGTCCCGCGGCATTCTGTATATACAGACATTGAGAAAAGAACCTATGATCAGCCCGAAAAGAATAACCGCAAAGTAGTACATTATTCCGGAAGCTTGTTCATGGTCTTTGCCTGCTCTCTGTAGTCAGTCACCGTCTCCTTTATGGACTTTATTTCATCGAGGGCATGCTGAACAATAAAATCTTTAAACACATCGGGATCTTCCTGCTCACCCTTTTCCTTCAGGGCCTGAACTCTCTTACCGATATCACGGTACAGCTCGTCCATTTTGCTTTCCAGCTTGTTGCTCTCATAAAGGAATTTCCCTACCGAAGCCTCTGCCTTAGTCCTGTCAGCAACAAATCCGGCGATCCATTTAACGCGTGTTAAACCGGTTGTTAAGTTTTTTTTGACCTTGTCTATCATCTGTTCCTCCATTATGCCGCAGGTGCCCATCGCAATGAGCCCTGACGCGTTATCAGCTTTTTATAAGTTCAAGCCTTCCCATCCATTTCCTCTCTAATCTGTCTTTCAAAAGAGGATGATTATCAAGGCCGCTGTCATCATTAATTAATTCAAACGCTTTTTTCCGCGCTGATTCCAATAACCCTATATCTCTTATTATATTAGCAATTTTAAGATCAGGAATTCCTGACTGCCTTGTCCCGAAAAAATCACCCGGTCCCCTGATCGAGAGGTCCTCCTCCGCAATTCTGAATCCGTCCGCTGTAGCCTCCATCGCCTTGAGCCTTCTCTTCCCCTCTTCACTGAAGGGAGGATAGGCCATGAGCAGGCAGTGGGAGTCATAGCCACCCCTGCCGATCCTCCCCCTGAGCTGGTGAAGTTGAGAAAGACCGAACCTCTCTGCATGTACAATCAGCATAAGGGACGCGTTGGGAACATCAATGCCAACCTCGATAACGGTTGTGGCCACAAGCATATCCAGTGAGCCATCCTTAAAGCTGGTCATGACGCTTTCCCGTTCACCCTGATGCATTTTACCATGTACAAGGCCTATTTTCCTTTCAGGAAACTTTACCCTGAAGGCCTCTGCCCCGTCAATCGCAGATTTCAGATCAAGCTTCTCAGACTCCTCAATCAAGGGATAGACCACATATACCTGCCTGCCCTTTGAGAGCTCCGCGGTTATCAAAGAATATACTCTGTCCTTCTGGGAAGGGAAGAATACTTTTGTGATTATCGGCTTCCGTCCTGCGGGCAGTTCATCTATAATCGAGATATCAAGATCTCCGTAGAGGGTCATCGCAAGGGTCCTTGGTATGGGTGTCGCTGTCATGACAATAATATCCGGATTCTGCCCTTTCTTTCTTAGTGCAGCACGTTGCACAACACCAAAGCGGTGCTGCTCATCAATTATTGCGAGACCCAGTTTTTTAAAGCTTACATTTTCCTGGATAAGGGCGTGGGTACCAATGACTATCTGAGCGCTTCCCCCTGCAATCTCATCTACGGGCCTGTCCTTTCTGCCTGATGTCAACAGTACAACCTTGAGGCCGATCGCCTCCACCATCTTGTGTATATTTATGAAGTGCTGTTCCGCGAGAAGCTCTGTGGGAGCCATCAGGCAGGCCTGGTATCCGTTCTCAACGGCCAAGAGCATTGAAAGGAGAGCCACAACTGTTTTTCCGCAGCCTACGTCGCCATGGACAAGCCTGTTCATCGGTGCGCTCTTTTTCATGTCATCCCTGATTTCAGTGAGAACACGATCTTGAGCGGCAGTGAGCTTAAAGGGCAGGGCCTGAAGAAACCGTTCAGAAAGTTTACCGGAGGTACTGAAGCTGATCCCCTGCTGCGCAACCTCTCTTTTCTTCAGCAGCGCCAGTCCAAGCTCGAGGAGGAAAAACTCATCAAAAACAATGCGCATATGAGATGGACTAACTCCCCGGTTGAGTATGTCTGTATCTACAAACTCTTCCGGAAAATGCGCCTCTCGTAAAGACCATTCAAGTGACTGCAATCCCTCACTCTCAAGAATCTCCCGGGGCATGTAGTCTTTTATCACTGACGAATAGTTACGCACTGCATTGAACATAAACGTTCTTATCTGTTTGGGGGACAGGCCTTCCGTTGCCTTATATACCGGCACAATCCGCCCTGTGTGGACAAGCGCGTCATCACCAGAAAGCAGTTCAAAATCAGGGTTTTCCATTTCTAATCCAATACCGGAATAGGGATTGCCCTTTACCATGCCGCTGAGAACGATCTTTTGTCCTTTCTGGAAAAGCTTTTTCAGGTATGCCTGGTTAAACCACCTGGATTTCAGCGTTCCTGTTTCGTCAGCAGCGGTAAGCTCAAGAATATTTTTTCGGTCTTCGTAGCGCCAGGGGAAATAATACAGGATATCTTCAAGTGTGTGTACACCCAGTTTCCCGAAAAGCCGGGCCCGGGCCGGGCCTACACCCTTTAGGTACTGAACAGGAGTGTCTCTTGATAGTTGTCGTGTGAAACTGGATGACTCCCTGTTGGTGAGTTGCTTACTCTTGCTGTTCATCCTCAGAGGTGAGTTCCTCTTCGCCTAATTCACTGTTACTGAGCTCGCCAAGCTGTTCCTCGGCTTCACCCTTTCTCATTTTGTTATATTCAGTTTCGCTGATTATATCAATGTCCCACCCGGTAAGTTTCATGGCCAGCCTTACATTCTGCCCCTTTTTACCAATGGCAATAGAAAGCTGCTGATCATTCACAACAACCATAGCGGATTTTTCCTCTTCATTTATTCCGATGCTTTCCACTGCAGCAGGGCTTAAGGCCTTCGCAAGGAGCACTCTCGGGTCTTCTGACCAGGGGATTATATCAATTCGTTCCCCTTTTAATTCTCTCACAATAGACTGGACACGGGTACCTTTCATTCCCACACAGGCGCCTACGGGGTCTACCATCGGGTTTGTTGAAGAGACGGTAAGTTTCGTTCTTTCGCCTGCTTCTCTCACGATTCCCTTGATTATTACAAGTCCTTCATAAATTTCGGGGATTTCCATTTTGAACAGCTCCGCAACAAAATTAGGGTGTGCCCGGGACAACAGTATGAGGGGGCCCTTGGAGGACACCCGGACCTCTTCGATATATGTCCGCACTGTCTCGCCCCTCTTCAGGTTTTCCGTCGGAAGTGTGCTTTTGATCGGGAGAAGAGCCTCAGCTCTGCCAAGGGCAACGAAATAACTGCCCTTTTCCCTGCGAATTACGACTCCGCTGATTATCTCTCCTGCGCGGTCCTTGAACTCCTCGTATATAGCCTCTTTTTCCGCCTCCCTGACTCTCTGGAACAGGACCTGTTTGGCTGTCTGTGCCGCAATTCTCCCAAAATTCTCAAGGGATATGGGAGATTCTATCGTCGTATCGATCGTTGCCTCCGGATCTATCTTCCGCGCCTCCTCCAATGATATTTCTTCCCTGGAGTCTTTCACTTCAGCTACTACTTTCTTCAGCGCCTTGATCGCAATCTCGCCTGATTCGTCGTCTATTTTTATATCGATTTCCAGATCAAGACCATACTTTTTCCTCACAGCTGAAAGAAGGGCGGACTCCAAAGTCAAAAGAATAGACTCTTTTGGGATGCCCCGCTCCTTACTCATCTGTTCTATGATATGAATGAGCTCTCGATTCATTATATTTCTACCTCCAGTCTTGCCCGTGAAATATTATCGTAAGGCACTGCGACCGTTCTGTTTTTCTCCAGTACAACCGATATCTCCCTGTCTCCCGCAGAGTCCAGCCTGCCGACAAAGTGGTTCTGGTTATCTATGGGATGAAGAGTAATGACCTTTACGGTTTTACCAACATACCTCTTGTAGTCGGCAACTGATTTAAGCGGTCTGTCCAGGCCGGGAGAAGATACCTCAAGCACATAGGAATAAGGAATGGGGTCTTCCACGTCAAGAACCCCTTCTATTTCACGGCTTACACGCTCACAGTCTCTGATCTGCACCCCTTGATCCTTGTCAATATACACCCTCAGAAGTGCTTTACCGGGCATTTTTTTCAGTTCAATATCCACAAGTTCAAGTCCAAGGCTGTTTATCACAGGTTCTATAAATCCTTGAATACTGGTTTGTAACGCCTCATTACTCATTTTCACCTATAAAAACAAAAGAGTGGGGGAAACCCACTCTTCATTCAATAATACCAAGGTATGATAAAGCATCTTCAGGATAGCACTTCTGCTACAAAAATACAAGAGGGATGCCGCATCAGGAATAACGGGTTGGGCCTGTCTTTCCGGACGCTCGGATAATAAGGATCCAGGCAGATAATAAAATGGTCGGGGCGAGAGGATTTGAACCTCCGACCCCTGGTCCCCCAGACCAGTGCGCTAACCAGGCTGCGCTACGCCCCGATATTTTATTATATATATGAGATGCGGTGTTGTCTGTTTATTCCTTGCAAATAATGCCGATGATTTCTTGGAGACCGGGGGTATAAAAAAGTGGACTACAACAGATGCATCTGTGATCCATCCTCTTTATTTACGATTCGCGGTTTTGGTTTATCATCATTTTTATTCATAATATCCAATATGTCTTTCAGTTTCTTCTTCACTTCATGAATTGTGTGCATTGAAACAGAATTTTTTCTCAGACTATGTTCGCCGAATTTTTTCCTTACTCCGGCAATGGTATATTTCTCTTTATATAGAAGGTTTCTTATCTGCAGTACAAGTTCCATATCCTTCCTGGTGTAGACACGCTGACCGGTTTTATTCTTCCTCGGTTTGAGAAAAGAGAACTCTGATTCCCAGTATCTCAAAACATGCGGTTCGATCTTCGCAATTTCACTGATTTCGCCAATTTTATAAAAAAGCCGTTCGGTACTGATCTTTTTGCGAGGTGAAGACCTCATAGATCGTTACACCTTCTCTACAAGAGCTTTGAACTGCAGACTCGGTTTAAAGGTAACAACTCTTCTCTGCTCTATTTCCAGCTCGTCGCCTGTTTTGGGGTTTCTTCCCTTACGAGAGCTTTTTTTCCTGACCAGGAAGGTACCGAAACCTGTAATCTTGATGGACTCACCCTCAGCAAGAATGCTCTTCATCGACTCAAATAGTGTTTCCACCATTGCAGTTGCTTCCTTCTTGGGAAGCCCAATCTTCTCATAAAGCCTGTCAGCTAAATCAGCTTTTGTCATAACTACCCTCCTATCATTTTTTTTAAATTATAAGAGGACATAGCCCCATTGTCAAGATCAGATTCATAAAAAATGAAATATTATTTGTCAAGCCTTCCCCCAGAATGACTAAAACACAACCCAGGGCTGTGGCATAAAATTCTGCTCATACAACATAATCGCAAACCTGTCAGTCATGCCTGCAATAAAGTCACAGACCATCCTCTCTTTATCCTTAACCATTTCCTTAGGAAATTCTTTAAAGATTTCCTCGGTATGTTCCATATAGTAATTATACAGATCAAAGAGAATTTTCCGTGCTTTTTTAAATTCTTTTTTAGACCTGTCACTCTCGTACACATTTTCATACAGGAAATCTCTTAATGCATAGGTGATGTTTGTTATCTCCTCACTCATCCTGATTTCCTCTAATTCTGAATCCAGCGTGCGATATATTAAGTCTTTTACCATCGCGTCAATCCTTCGGGATGGTGTGTCCCCGATTACAAGAAGTTCCCGGGGAATTATGGAGCGTTTGAGCACACCTGCCCGAATAGCATCATCAAGGTCGTGATTTACATAGGCAATAATGTCAGAAACCCTGACAATCTGGCCTTCAAGGGTCTCGCCCTTTCTGTTTTGAGAAAATATCCTGCCCTTTCCCTTTGAGTGCTTTACAATGCCGTCCCGTACTTCAACGGTTAAATTGAGTCCGCGCCCGTTTCTCTCCAGGGTCTCAACAACGCGCAAACTCTGGTTAAAATGATTAAACCCGCCGGGATAAATTTCGCGCAGTATGTCCTCCCCGGCGTGGCCAAACGGGGTGTGCCCCAAATCATGGCCAAGTGCGATCGCCTCGGTAAGGTCCTCATTCAACCGTAATGCCCTGGCAATCGTCCGGGCAATCTGTGACACCTCAAGTGTATGAGTAAGGCGGGTCCTGTAATGATCTCCTCTGGGTGCGAGGAAAACCTGGGTCTTGTGCTTTAACCTTCTGAATGATTTTGAGTGGATAATCCTGTCCCGGTCTCGCTGGAAGCAGGTCCGTATTTGCTCTTCTCGTTCTTTTCTTTGTCTCCCTCTGCTCTGTGAACTGAGGCATGCCCTGGGGTGGAGGGTCGCTTCTTCGATTTTTTCTGTCTGTTCTCTGATCTTCATGGGCCTGACTATACCTCAGCGGCTTTACAGTTTCAACTCTCTGATAATATCACCGTTCCGCAACCATCAACACCCCGTCAGGCACAGTTACTTTTTTTACCGTGCTGAATCCGGCCTTTAGCAGCCATGTTTTCATCTCTCCCGGCGTATAGGTTCGGCCGCCATCCGTGTGGACAAGCATATTAATGGCAAAGAGCGCGCTCCAGAGGGGTTCAGTCTTCTTTTCGTTGACAAGAAACTCATGAATCACCACCCGCCCTTTTCCACGAAGCGCTTTGCGGCATTTTCTCATAAGCATGATATTTTTTCTCTCTGAATAGGCATGGCAAATCTGGCTAACCAGTATAAGGTCATACTCTTTGCCGATATCATCTGAAAAGAAATCCCCGCCCACAAATGTAATGGCACCCGTTTTCAACCCCGCGCTTCGAATCACTTTTTTCGCGTACTTTTCTGTTTCAGGTGCGTCAAACAGGGTAATCTGAATATTTTTTTTAGCCATTTCTATGGCATAGGTTCCCGGGCCGCCGCCAAGGTCGAGGGCTGTATTGACGCCCCTGAGCCCAATCGCACTCAGCACCTTTCCCGCCTTCAACTCAGACAGGTTGTGCATCCCGAGAATAAAGGACTCATGGTCCCGTTTGCCCCTGCAGGGTTTTCCTGTTTTTATGACTCTGTCAAGATTTGACCAGGAGTCCCACATCCGGTCTGCATGCCTGATGATGTCCCCCTGGTAGTATTCACTTGTAGACACAAGGAATTTCGAGGATGAAGGAGTGTTTACATAGCCGCTCTTTTCTTTTCTGAGGAGCCCCATCCCGGTAAGGGCATCAAGGAGAATTTCGGTTGCCCGGCGGTCAGCGCGAATTTTATGAGCGAGGGCGCGCGCGTTCATTCTGTCTTCAAGGTGATCGAAAACGTGGTAATTGCTGGCAGTAAGGATCACCCTGGATGACATGAAACCGCTCCAAATTTTCTTTATCCCCTGTGACTGCTGCAGTATGCTCGCCATGTTTTATCCTGGTTCTGACATGCTAAATCTTCAGCCTGCCGCTAGAGCCCCATTTTTTTCAATGCTTCCTCAGCAGGGTCTTTCACTGCGGGACCTTCTCCGGGCAAATACAGCATCACTCCGCCTTTAACAGGCCTGACAATTATCTTCTGCGCCTGGGAAAGCTGGGTCACCGCGTCAACAGGATTATCACCATCATAGTATTTTTTAAAGGCACTGTTGAATCCTGAGTACACCGAGTGTATCCCCTTGTAACCTTCCTTTCTCAACGATTGGATGGCTTTTTTCACAAACTCCTCATGGCTTAATTTCTCTGACATAATACCCTCCTTTAATTATACTGTTTTCAGCTGTCACATGAATCTCATGTGTAATTCTTTCCTGATACGTTTACAAACTATATATCAAAAGAATTCTTATCAATAGCCGGTCACAGAGTATCATTTAAGCCAGCAGCATCGGAGTCAATGGGTTCTACGTTTTGTTTTCTCAGGTCATCAATCTTTCGCAAAGGCCGTTCAAGCTGGTTGACCCGTGTTGTGGTAAGTAAATCGTATTCTTTCTTTGCAGAATCAAGCCTCTCCCCCATGACCCTGAATTTATCTTTGTATGCTTTCCACTGTTTGGAAAAGTCTCCAAGGAGCTGTATCATTTCAGAGGCGGTCTTCTCGATGCTAAAATTTTCAATAGCCTGCCTGATGACTGCCAGGACCGCATAGAGCGTAAAGGGGGAGCAGAGGACAACCTTCTGTTTCAGCGCCTCATCCATCAGTGTAAGGTCCGATTCATTGAGAAAGCCGTACACCTGTTCGTTCGGAATGAAAATAAGAACATAATCAACAGTGTTGTCAGCGGGGTTAATATAGTCACGTGTTGTGACCTGCTTGATCATCAATTTCGTGTTTTTCAGCAGCTCATCCCGGTACCGTTTTCTGTCATGGTCAGTTTGAGCGTCGAGATAGTGGATGTAGTTATCAAGGGGGAATTTTACATCCATGTTGATCTTCAGTTTATTTGGCATCAAGAAGGTATAATCAGGCCTCCCTGATGAGCTGTCCAGTGTTTTCTGTTTGGTGTAGTTCACTCCCTCAACCATGCCGACCAGGTTAATAATATCCTCGGCCATGCGCTCTCCCCACTCACCTCTTTTCTTCGAACTTGCCAGTGCCTGTCTGAGATGATCAGCGGTATCTTTCAGCTTCAAGGTAATGTCCTCATGCTTTTTAATGAGGGTGGAAACCTCAATATTCCCCTTCCCCACATCTTCGATCTTCATTTTCACCTCGGAAAGGGTCTTGTCCATCTCTTTCAGGCTGTTATCGATAAGATCTTTCTTGACCTCCAGTTCCTTAGTACCCTCAATTGTCTGGGATTTCAGTCTTTCACCGGCAAGCTTCAGAAACGTCTCGGAACTCCTGTCCAATGCTTCTGATGAGAGTGACTTAAACTTGTCCAAAAGCTCTTTTTCCATGGCCAGTAAATTTTTTTCAGTCTCATGATACCGCGCTTCACTTGCTGCCCGAATCTCTTTCTCATACTGAAGATCAGTCCGGACATCCTCAAGTTTTCTCTCAAGGTCTTCATTCTGTTTTCTCAATTCACCGTTGACAGCGTCGGAACTGCCGGCCTTCCCTTCAAAGAATGAGATTTTTTTCGAAAGTATGATATAAAGGATAAGCGAAGCCAGGGCCGCGCCGATTACAAAGCCCGCTGCGATGAAGCTGATCTCTGTTGCCATAATTATTCCCTGATTATCCTGTCCATGATAATTGTTATATCTAAATATCTATTCATCGTTACGGTAACGGGCTACTGAATCATGTCCGGTTTCATAAAGCCTTCCACAGACCAGATGCCATTCTCTGATCTGCTCAGGCACAGGACAGAACCCATCGCAAAATTGATTACGTTTTTTTCACTGTTGCCGCAGAGAAGCAGTCCCGTTAGCTTAGAAAGATGAGGCAGGTGCCCCACAATCATAAGGTCATCATCTGCTTTCCCCAGGCGCTCATACCAGAGATCAGGATCGTCCATTGGCGCCAGTCCGTCCGACTCAACCACCTCCATGGTCCCAGCATTCTGTTTTGCCAGTATCTGAGCTGTCTGATATGCGCGGGCCTTACCGCTATGCACTGCCCGCGTGGCCGATGCACCCAGTTCTGAAATGTAGTGAGCAACTCTGGTAATGTCGTCAATGCCCCTTTGAGACAGACTCCGCTCCGGGTCCTCTCCCTTGCTTAATGCTTCAGCATGCTGCACCAGATAGAGAAGCATGTCCCTCCTTTATGAGATGAGAAATTAACTGTCACGCTATTTCCTTACGCGATGAGACAACCGGCATGCGGTCAAAATATTTTTTCACTTCCTCTATATCATGCACTATTTCCATATCCGGCAATGAAGAAATGATCGATTTTCCATAGGAATTTTTTACTAATCGTGTATCAAGCAGCGCAATCACACCTTTTTCATCTACCCCTCTGATGAGACGTCCGAAGCCCTGTCTCAGCGTCAAGATCGCGGAGGGCAGAGCCAAGTCAGGAAACCAGCGGTCTCCCAAACGACGGCACCGTTCATCATAGACCGGGTCTCCGGGTGAACCAAAGGGCATCTTAACAATAATCACCATGCTCAAGGCATCACCTTTAATATCTATCCCCTGCCAGAATGTTGCCGTAGCAAGCAATACAGCGTTTGCCCTTTTTTTAAACCATGATATCAGCCGTGCCGGCGGCATTTCCCCCTGGGATTTTACCGGATATTCAGTGTTGAGGTTCTCTCTCACATAATTGAGGTGGCTGTATGAAGTGAACAGCACCAGGGCCCTCCCCCTGGATGCGGCTATCAGATTTTCTATAACTTTCAGGCTCTGTTCCTCGAACTTGACTTTGTTTTGTTTATCAGGCTTCGGCAGGTCTCTGTTTATATACACAATGGCCTGTTTCCTGAAGTCATAGGGCGAGCCGATCATCCGTTCCCTGAAGGGAGAACCTTCATCAAGGCCGAGCCTCGCTTTAAAAAAACCGAAGTTCCCCCCTGCGGTTAACGTGGCAGATGTCAACACAGTACTTTCAAAACTGTTCAGAAGGTCACAAAAAGAGGTGCGGCACTCTACAAGACTGCTGCAGAGTTCAACCCCTCTCTTGCTCCCTGTCATGAAGTAAACCTTTTCATCATTTCCCTGGTCAATTAAGTCATCCATAACAAACGCCAGTGACTTGATATAGGTAACAGTGGTATCAACCCGGTCTCTCATTTCATCATTTTTCTGCAAATCACTGTCAGAAGTTATTCGTTTAATGATGTTGTCAAAGGCAAACAAGTCCTTCAAGTTCTTCAAAGCTTCAACAACTGACTGGGGAACGGGATAAACTGTGCGATAGGAGATGTCCTTTCTTTTAAAAAAAGTCTCCACCGGTTCGAACAGGCCCTCAACAGCCACCTTTAAACCCTTCAGGCGGTAGAGGACCCACATCACTTTTGTGTAATTCAGGGTGCTGCCGGCAGTGTTGCAGATGACATCTTCGATCTTGTGGGCCTCATCAATAACGAGTTGAGAATGAAAAGGCAGCACATTGGCTTCAGAGAGAAGGTCATATACAAGGAGGTGATGGTTCACTATCAGCAGATCTACGTTAAAAAGGCTTCGGTAATGAGAATAATAATAACAGTCAGTATAATCAGGGCACTGCCCGGCACTGCAGTCATCTGAATCACCACAGACGCTGCCCCAGAAATCAGGGATAAAGGACAGTTCATTTCTGTCGCCAGTCACTGTCTCGGAAACCCATGCAGCGAATTTCTCATATCCCTTTCCGAGTTCAGGTTGAAACTCTCTCCCCCTTTTCAGGCAGAGATAATTGTTCTTGCCCTTGAGCAGGGCAAAAGAGAATTTCTGTGGAAGTATCTGCTGAAGCAGCACAAGGTCTTTATTGACGAGCTGGTCCTGAAGTGCTAATGTGGCTGTTGACACAACCGTCTTTTCCTTGGACACTATGGCTGGAATAAGGTATGCGTAGGACTTTCCGATTCCTGTTCCGGCCTCTATGAGAAGCCGCTCTTTGTTGCGCAGGCACGCAAGAACCTCCTCAGCCATACTGATCTGCTGGGGACGTTTTTCATATCCGGGAAGGTTTGTCTGTAATGTATTAAAAGCAGATGAAATCTCGCTCAATAAAAACTCCCTTAGCCAGGCTTTTTCAATTGTTCATATACCCAGATTTTACCGCGATCGGACATTGTTTCCGCTCTTTTGACAAGCCTTTTTTTGTATAAATTCAGGAGCCTGGTTCCGCTTGTGTTAGCGGCGAGCTGAATGGCTTCCGAGAGTTCCTTAGCTGTTATTTTATCTTTTTTTATAATAATATCAAGCGTTTCTTTCAGGTAATTGTTCAGCGTCCCCATCAGCCGCTGTTTTCCATTGCTCATTTCAGCCATTACAGCAAGACCCTTTCGCTCGAGAGCAACGACAACATTTTCTCTCTGATGCTCATTAAGTCCGCATAAAATAATGAATTTATCGCCATACTCATTGCTGATCAACCGGGACATCAGTTTGGCAATAATCTCATCTGCACAGGAATAATCCACTATTCCTATGCGGGTAAAATCAAGAGAAATAATTGTTCCTGCTTTTTCCTCTATGATTTTCTCTTCAATGCGTTCCCGGACCAGTTTGCCTGATTGCCGCGTCACAAGGTCAGACGAACTGTTTTTCAGTGCCTTCTCAAGAATACTGTATAAGTCATATGTTGCCATAATCGATTATCTTCGTCTCATATATACTGCATGCTCTCGTACGCAGGCAATGAATGATGCGTTGTGCACAGCACAGTTAGGTGAACGTCGTGGCAGGGGGCAGGAAACCAGAAATGATAGCACACCCGGGTCGTTACACTGCTACATATAAAAGCTGTCCCACTCAGACTCTATCTCTTTGTATGCTTCACACACGATGATCTGCTCGCAGTCAGGGCAGAACCCGTCACAATCACAGTCGTCATCGTCGTCACAACCGAAGAGAGACGCGTCAATGGCATGATCATGAGATTGTTGAAACTGAAAAAAGTCATTTAATATATCCAGATACCTCCCCGCAAAATCTTTGAGTGAAGCCATCACCCCTCCTTATTTAGGGTTAACCGGTAATGATATTAAATGTCGCTACTGTTCAATTGGTTCAATTGAACCAATTGAATCATAATTACCCTTTTTTGTCAAGAAATAATTACACTTATAAATTGTATACTTTAGGTTCTCATGAACGCGCGAAAAAAAGAAAATCACAATTACAGGCTTGGGGTCCATACATCCATTGCCGGAGGGATACCTCAGTCTCTGGAGCGTGCCGCTGTGCTCAACTGCTCTGCCATGCAGATATTCTCCCACAGTCCGCGACAATGGAAAAAAACGCCTGTCAGTGCTGAGGAAGCTGCACAGTTCGCATTGTTGCGGAAGCAATATGATATTAACCCTGTCTATATCCATGCGTCATACCTGATTAACCTTGCATCTCATTCTGATGATGTCC
This sequence comes from Thermodesulfovibrionia bacterium, assembly GCA_947259645.1. Lineage (GTDB taxonomy): Bacteria > Nitrospirota > Thermodesulfovibrionia > UBA6902 > UBA6902 > Glo-13. The sequence goes on from CAMYND010000019.1 coordinate 46,919, forward strand.
TGGCAAAATCAATCGACCTGCTCTCCTATGAGCTTCAGAATGCCGACAGACTGGGGGTTGAATATGTTGTACTCCACACTGGCAGCGCTCAGGGGGCAGACGGAAAAACAGCGAGAAAAAGGGCGGCAAGGTCGATACTGGAGGCTGTGACCGAAGGGTACAACGCTTCTATTCTGCTGGAAAATGCAGCCGGGTCCAGAGGCAGCTTAACATCAACAGTTGTATCACTCTCCGAGCTTCTCAACGGGTGTGACGGACAAGGAGTTTCAGGGGTCTGCATTGATACCTGTCATGCCTATTCAGCAGGTTATGATTTCACCACAAAGGATGGAGCGAAAAATTTCATTGATGAGATAGAACAGCATATCGGGCTGGACAAGCTCAAACTGATCCACCTGAATGACTCAAAAAAACCTCCCGGCTCCGGGGTTGACAGACATGAGCACATTGGAAAAGGGTTTATCGGGACCACCGGTTTCAAAAACCTCCTGTCAGACAGGAGGATATCCTCTGTTCCGATCATTCTGGAGACCCCGAAAAAAACCGAATATGATGATATGAAAAACCTTGAATCTGTCAGAAAAATACTGGCTTCCTGCGGCGGGGCAAAAGGGACAAGGGCCAAAAAGATTTAACCACCGGCATCCATTAAATGGTTAATATGCCCGTTGCCTCATAGCGGCTGGCGGTATACAACGTAAGGTCCTGCCTTCCAATTTCACGATGAGTCTTCAACGCTGTTTCCGGGTTATTGTTATTGTTCGAAAGATGAGCAAGGCATGCCCACTTCAGCCGATCACCTGCCTGGAGCAGTTCAGCTGCCTCCCTGTTTGAAAGGTGTCCTTCCGGCCCCTGGATACGGCGCTGCAAAGAGAGTGGATAGGGGCCCCGTACAAGCATGTCCGGGTCATAGTTGCTCTCGATAAATACTGCGTCCAGCATCGGCATCTCAGCATGAAGATCTCTAAAGGCATGGCCCAGGTCAGTCCAGATACCCAGCCGTTTTTCGCGGGAGGACAGCACAAAAACCGCCCCGTCTACACCATCGTGGGGAGAAGGGATGGTCTGCACTGAAACGCTCTCAAAACAGAGAGTATCTCCGGCCTGAAAGTAGTGAACAGTATCCATTTTGCCCAGATTATGTCTTTTCGACGCCCTCTGCAGGGTCCTCGGAGTAACATAAACCGGCAGGCCGAACTTCCTTCCGTATACTCCGGCATACCGGGAGTGATCTCCATGGTCATGGGAAAGGATTAAGGCGTCCACATCTCTTATGTTGCGGCCAAATCCCTCAAGACGCTGTTCAGCTCTAATGCCGGATATTCCTGCATCAAAGATAAGTTTAACACCCCCTGTTTCAACATACAGACAGTTTCCATTGCTGCCGGACTGAAGTGATATAGCGATCATTGCTCTTATCCTTGCATAGAGAAGTGGAAGATTACAAGGTGTGGTACATATCTTTATGAAAACCACGGAGACACGGAAACAGAGAGAATAAAGAATATTCAAGGAAGTTGGTTGTCTAATAATCAGATCTTTAGTGTTTTTCTCCGTGCCTCCGTGTCTCCGTGGTTTACTTACATTTCACGCCAGGAGCTTTCCCCTTACTAAAGTCAGCTGCTGATAGGAGTAAATGAACTCCCGATAGAGACGGGGCTTTTCCTGACTGAAACTTTCAAGCAGGGGCTCACAGAAGTAAAAGGTACAGCGGTAGGGCCTTTTCCATCTTTTAAGTGAGCAGCCTCTTTTACTCATGTGCCTGCAGGGGTCTGTCTCTTTCCGGTCCGGGGTATAGGGATATATGCCCTCGCCAAGGGCTGAGAGAAAGATAATATCATTCATACTGTAGAAACTGTGCCTGTTTATACAGCATACTTTGGGGCATTCCGGGCAAACCAGAGTTGTATGTGTTTCAATGAATGGACTGATCTCCTGAAACAGACGTTTCAGTTCCTCGGCAAGTCCTCTCCGGTCGGAGCCATCGATAATGTGGGGCCGTGAACTTTCCTGTGTCATACTGCTATCTAATCCTCCCCTTCGGTGCAGGTGACAGTGTCCCTCATCCATATATAACTGCATCCCTGTTAGTTCTGCACCTCCGGCAGCATAATATGTATTTGTGAGCCGGGAAAGGGGGCAAGATTTACTACTTTCTTTTTTCCGAATGCCCACTCGGGAACAACCGCGACTTTAGCAGTACCGGAGCGAATGGTTATCTTGCCGCTCCACTGTTCCACAAACCTTCTGACCCCTGCGAGTCCATGTCCCCGCCCCTTATCAGTATATCTCGAAAATCCCTGGAGCAATGCCTTCTGCAAAGCATCACAGTCGTCTGAAACGGTGACCCTTTCGGAAAGTGACTCGCGGAACCCGATGCCGAGATCCATTACCGCGATTTTGACCACATTCAAATCGAGCTTCTTAAAATAATATTTCTGAATACCGACCATCCCGGAGTTCTTGCTGTGCTCAACAATGTTCTGGCACACTTCAGAGAGGGCCACGATAAACCCGCTTATAGCGCGGTCATCATAGTGAAGATGCCGTTCCAGAATCGTATGGGCACGCTGTTTGACTTTGTCCACGATAAAATGGATATCATCTGACTGGTAAATCGGTGTAATCTCGAGGAGCACGTCAGAGAAATCGCTTCTCAAATGCTTATCAGAAAAATCAGGGGCTGGCTCAAGATTAAAGTAGCGGTCAGCATACCTGAAAAAATCCATCCGCTCGAGGTATCTCAGAACATCAGGAGACCGCGGCAGCAACAATGTCCTCTTCTCTCCCTTTGAAAGCAGAGAGCGGCCTGTCTCCAGTATCCCGACCATTCCATAGGGATCAATAAATGCCACGTTCTGAAGATCGAAAAAGTCCTGACGAGAAATCTGCGACAGAAAAAGTTCAAAGGTGTCATCAGACAGCTGATGTATTGCTGTCATCCCATGATCTTTCCGTCCTTCATTTTCACGATACTATGACATTGTGCAGCAAGACTTTCATTATGGGTAACCATAATAAAGGTTACACCACCGGCATTCAACTCCATTAACAGTTCAAGCAGGTTTTCACCTGACTGTGTATCAAGGTTTCCTGTGGGCTCGTCAGCAAAGACAACATCGGGATCAAGCATCAGGGCCCGTGCCACTGCAGCCCTCTGCTGCTCGCCTCCGGAGAGTTCGCCCGGTTTATGGAGCACTCTGTCTGACAGACCCACGCGGTCAAGCAGGCGGCCTGCTTTCTGGCGTGCCTCCCTGTGACTTACTCCGGCTATGAGCGCAGGCATAATGGTGTTTTCCATGGTGTTAAATTCAGGCATGAGATGATGAAACTGAAATATAAAGCCGATCGTCCTGTTTCGAAATCCGGCAAGCTCTTCATTGGGCATTAAAAATACGTTTTTCTCCTCATAAGTGACTTCACCTGATGTCGGCCTGTCAAGGGTGCCCATAATGTGAAGCAATGTGCTTTTGCCGGCGCCTGAAGGTCCCATCAGCGCTGTGATTTCCCCTTTATTAAAACTGAAGTTAATGTCTTTCAGCACATGAAGGCTGCCGCCTGGCGTTGAAAAAAACTTGTTCAGTCCCTCTATTCTTATCAATGAGCCCATTTTTGAATTATTTTTCATCCTTATCCGAGCTTAAGGCATCGCTTATTTTATCGATGTTTTCACGGACCTCACTGCTTCCCTCTATGAAATTGTCAACACTGTCGCCGAATTCCGAGAAGGATTTGCCCATAATTTTCAGTCCGTCCCCTACCCACCGAAAAGGCTCCCCGCCCTTCCAGAGAGCCACAGCTACTGTCAAAAACACAAGAAATACAGCCAGCGTTATCACTTTAAAAAATAACTTAAACACCGCTCTTCTCCCTTCTTAAAGCACCCTGACCAGCGCCCTGATTTGAATTATTCATATCTCAGCGGTTCAACAGGGTCCACTTTTGCTGCCTGCCACGACGGATAAAGCGTAGCAAGAAAACTTATGGTTATCGCCGCTGTCGAGACCGCGATGAAGTCCAGAGAATCAACCTTTACCGGCAGATAACTCAGGTAGTAAACATCAGCCGGAAGTGATATGAATTTATAGTTTTTCAGCAAACCGCACAGCGCATACCCGCTTGCAGTGCCGATAGCTGTACCGGTAATACCAATAATGAGCCCGTGAATCATGAAGATAGACATTATACCCCTGCTTGTCGCACCCATTGCCTTCATTATGGCAATTTCCCTGCTTTTTTCAATGACGATCATAATAAGGTTGCTGACAATATTAAATGAAGCAACCAGCACAATAAGTGTGAGAATAATAAACATCACCAGTTTCTCAAGCTTGAGTGCTGAAAAAAGATTTCTGTTCATCTGCATCCAGTCTTTGGCATAGTATGACGCGCCCCGGAAGATCCCGTCTGCACCGTTGTCAGTGTCCGAAACAGCCAGCTCTATCTGCTCCGCGATACTTTCTGCTTTATAGATATCATCAACTCTCACTTCAATCCCGGTAACCGCATCCTTATAACCGAAAAATTTCTGGGCGCTGAGAAGATCAATAAACCCGAGACTGGAATCATATTCATACATTCCCGCCTCAAAATACCCGACAACCCTGAATTTTTTCATTTTAGGGATCATGCCGAGCGGCCCGACCTCTCCAACAGGAGATATCATGTCAATCATATCGCCCACAAATATTCCCAGCATCCTCATGACCTCTCTGCCGACAATTATACCGGACATGCCGGTCTCGCTCCTCAACTCTTCTATACTCCCCTCTTTAAGGCTGTTCAGAATATTGGTAGTACCTGTGCCCGTTGCAGGATCAATGCCCCGCACAACAACACCATGGACCCGCTTGCCATGTCTGAGCATGACCTGACCATAGATAAAGGGGGAAGACGTGGCAACTCCCTGCACAGCATTGATTTTCGCGCTGAGGGACTCATAATCCGAAATACTGTTCTTGTAGCTTAAGGTGACGATATGGGCATTTACACCAAGTATCTTTTCCTGAAGGTCTTCATGAAATCCACTCATGACTGATATCACTGTTGTCAGCGTCATAACGCCAAGGGCAACACCTGCAATCGAGATAAACGTATTGAATGAGATACCATTGTGCTTTTTCTTCGATTTAAAATAACGGAGGGCTATAAAGAAATAGTAAGGGAGATTCATAGTTAAATTTGATCTGCTTTCAGCAGCTGACTTTTCATTCTCTTTCTTTTTTTGCTGACAGCTGAGAGCTGACCGCTGAAAGCTACTATAACTGCTCCGGCCTTAACTGCGGGAACAGAATAACATCCCGTATTGAGGCTGTATTCGTCAGTATCATAAAAAGCCTGTCAATGCCGATTCCCTCACCAGCCGCGGGCGGCATTCCGTATTCAAGGGCCCTGACAAAATCTTCGTCCATGTAATTCGCCTCTTCATCTCCCTCTTCCCTGGCCCTGACCTGTTCCATAAACCGCTCTCTCTGGTCAACAGGGTCATTCAGTTCTGAAAAGGCATTTGCAACTTCCCGGCCGCCGATAAAGAGCTCAAACCTCTCCACAAAGTCAGGGGCATCTTTTTTACGTTTGGCAAGCGGTGAAAGCGCCACAGGATAATCAGTGATAAAAACGGGTTGAATAAGAGTTGGTTCAACTTTTTTCGAGAATATTTCATCAAGAATTTTGGCGTGATTAGCCTTCTTTTCTATGTTGATCTTGTTGTCATGGGCGTATTCTCTTGCCCTGGACAGATCTTTAAAAACTGCCGGGTCCACACCCTCTTTCTCCATAGCATCCATCATGGTCAGGCGAGGCCATGGCGGTGCCATATTAATAACTTCGCCTTTTCCGTCTTCATCCTGATCTCCGAAAGGAACTTCAAGCCCGCCATTTATTTCCTGGCACACAAAGGGGATGAGCTCTTCAGTAAAGTCCATCAGGTAGGTATAGTCCTTATAGGAAATATAAAATTCAAGCATGGTAAATTCCGGATTGTGCTTTGCTGAAATCCCTTCATTTCTAAAATTCTTGTTAATCTCATAAACTCTCTCATACCCCCCGACAAGAAGCTTTTTCAGATAAAGCTCCGGAGCAATCCTTAAAAACAGGTCAAGGCCAAGGGCATTGTGGTGAGTCTGAAAAGGTCTTGCTGTTGCCCCGCCCGGAATCTGGTGCATCATCGGTGTCTCAACTTCAATAAAATCCCGCTCATCAAAAAAGTTCCTGATAGCCTTGATCAGCTTGCTCCTCTTCAGAAAAAGTTCTCGCACGTGAGGGTTCACTATCAGGTCAACATAACGCTGTCTGCAGCGGGTCTCGATGTCCTTTAAGCCGTGCCACTTCTCAGGCAGCGGCCGAAGTGATTTACACAGCAGGGTGTAGCTGCCGGTCTCTATTGTCAGCTCATCGGTCCTGGTCCTGAAGAGCGTGCCTCTGACTCCGATAATATCGCCGATATCGAGGCCCTTGAAGAGGTCCTTGTTGCCGGTAATTATATCCTTGCTGAAATAGATCTGTATCTTACCTGTATCATCCTGGACATGAGCAAACGCGGTCTTTCCAAAATCCCTCAATGATATAATACGGCCTGCAATGGAGCAGTCCTGTTTTTTTAATGCAAGCTCATCTTTATTTAAGGGGCTGAAGTTTCGTGCGATATCCGCGGCCTTGTCCGTGGCATCAAAGGCTTCACCATAGGGGTTAATACCTGAATCTCTGAGTCTCCCCAGCTTTTTTAATCTTTCCTGTATCAGTTCATTTGTTTCTTCCATTGCTCGCCTTTCTGAACGCGGGGAATACTGAAGACAGCTGAATCACCTGGTCCGGGTTACCGGCTCTCGTGACAAACATTTCCTGCGCTGTAGTTTTATCATCACACCTGTCTGCCACGTTGCCTGACTCGAATTAATCAATGAGCGAGGACAGGATTTTTGTCTTTTCCTCAATCAGCCTGTCCAGATCTTTCTGCTCCATTCTGACTTTGAACAGTTCGTCAGCAATGCCAAACGCGGCCATAACAGCAGCCTTTCCCTGGTTCACATTCGGGGCGACGCTGTAGATCTCTTTCAGCTTTTCGTCAACATACCGTGCAAGAGACCTTATATACTCGTCGTCCTCATCTGTTTTTATTGAATAGCTCTGGCCAAGTATCTGGACTTCTACAGAACGCATCTGCACCACCTGATATGAATTCTGAGAATTATAATTCTACGGAATCAAGTTCCTGAATTAAATTCTCCACCTGTGACTTTACTTTTGCACGTTCGTTGTTGAGTCGGTCAACATCAATTCTTAAAGATTCTGAATTTTTCATTTCCCGTTTGGATTTGATCAGCTCATCCTCTTTCTTGTCCATCTCTTCCTTGAGTTCTCTGAGTTGACTCTTCAAAACATTATTTTCTTCAGTAACAGATTTTATTTTATCAATGACTTTCGTGATTTTTTCTTCAAGCATCTCTATTTTTTCCACTACTGAATCCTCCTTCAAATGTTAAGGCTGCCCTTTCATTTCAGGTTGTAACTTATCAAAAATTAAATGAAAAAGTAAAGCCTGCCCTTCAACTTACCGACATAAATTATTGTATTATATGGATTCCCCGTCATGAAATTGCCGAAACCAGCTTTTCACAGCCCCTGTATGGGAAGGCCGTTTATGCGGCGGTACTGCCAATAGCTTTTCATTACTTTTTTCACATAGTTTCTCGTTTCCAGATAGGGAATATTCTCTATAAATTCAGACATATCTTCGCTGCTGAACCGTGTCAGCCAGTCTCTCAGCCTGTTTTCTCCCGCATTATAGGCAGCAACTGCAAGAGGTATCTCCTTGAATTCATTGAGCAGTTTGGACAGGTAATGTGATCCCAGGGTAATGTTTTTCTTGCTGTCATGAAGCTCAAATCGTCCCTTAAAACTTACCCCCGCGCTCCTCCCCATTCTTTTGGCTGTTGCCGGCATTAACTGCATGAGTCCGATAGCTCCTGCCCAGGACCTCACATTACGGTCAAAACGGCTCTCTTCCCGAATCAAAGCGGCTATAAGATAGGCATCAAGGCTTTCCTCTTCAGCCGCACTGTTAATTGATGGCCAGTATGCACGTGGATATGAATAGGGAAGCAACTCCTGTTCAGCACGGGATTCAGCAAATGCTATCATTCTCTTATATACTTCAAGCTCCATTGCGCGCGATGACAGGTACATATACTCATCATATTGCTTTCCCCAGCCAAAAGACCGGGATAGTTCCTTCGCGGCTTCTTCCTTCATCCCGAGCAGCATAAGCGTCTCTATCCTGTCGTAAAGCTCCCCAACAGGTTTAACCGGTACGGGAGGGAATATTTTATCGGACACCTCATTTATCCCGGCATTAATCCTGATGAGATAGCCGTAATAAGAGTCATCAAAAGGCAGTCCTTTAAAAAAGTTTTCATTTGCTTTTTCGCAGGTTATGTCCCCGGATACGATTCCTGTTTCCAGGCACCCATCATACATCTTTTTCTTAACGCTGGCGGTCCAGTAGAGGTACTTATACTGGTTGCCCTTGTGCGGCAGGGAGGTCAGGCGTGAAAAGTACTCCACAGAACGGCTGTAATCTGCAGCGGTAAAGTGCATCCAGGCAAGCCCCCATAAGGCCTGTTCAGCACTATCAGGGTAACTGGTCAAGACTTTCCGGTACGTATCATCAGCTTCTGTAAACAGCCCTTTTCTCCTGAACTCATTCGCTTCCATGATATAGAGAAGGGCAAGTTTTGTGTCACCCGGTGATCTCTGTTCCAGTTCCTTCTTTGTTTTTTCAAAGCCTTCCCTGTCATCGATCCTGTAAAAGGAGCGGGCCCTCCAGTAGAGAGCCTCCGGGGTGGAGAGAAGCCCGAATGTGCGAGCTGATTCAGTATATTTTTTCTGCCTGAACTGGCTCATCCCAAGTTTAAAGAGAATGTTTCTCTTACCCTTTTCAGTGTATAATTTTAAGAGAGACTGATATGCTGCCTCAGCTTTTTTGTAATTAAAGTTTTTAAATTGACTATCCGCTTTTTTCAGCTGTTCTTTTTTATTTAATGATGTTGCCTTGAGTTCCTTCATTCTCGCGAAAGCATATCCGGAAACAGGCGCGTTATGGATGTAAAGGTTCCTATAGAGACCTATAGCTTTGTCTCTCTTTCCCTGCTCTTCAAGAAGACGTCCCAGCATCAATTTGTAGTCCCAGTCATCAGGATAGTTCGAAACATAGTCAGTTAATTCCTTCACTGCTTCCCTGTCTTTCTTGAGGCTGAAGAGTGCCTCAATTGCAGACTTGCCCGCATCCTGCCGCAAGAGCTCACTCTGTACACGCCTCGATGTGGCAAGAGCTTTTTCATAGTTCCCGGAAGATCTGTACGTATCAATCAGCAATATGAGGGCATAATCCCTGAGCAGAGGATTTTTTTCCGCGACCCGGGTCAGGTATTCTTCAGCTTTGTCAAATGCCCCTTCTATATGATAGATCTTGCCCAGCAAAAAACCAGCCTCCCCATTGCCTGGCTCGTCAATACCCGCTAAAGGCAGCAGGACCTGCTCAGCCTCTTTATACAACGTCCGGTCCATGAGATAAACAGCACGCGCGATCTTTGTTATTCTTTTCTCTCTGTATTCGCCGGGATGAACTTCATGGACGCTCTGAAATTTCACATGGGCCGGAAGAGGGCTGAGTGAACAAAATACCAGCGCCAGGGCAGTTATCATGACTGAGAGCACCCTGTTTTTTAACGGGCTATGATTCATAGGCATAGACTATATTAGCCCATATCATTCTGCCACGCAATACTTCCTCCTGCTGTTCCCGGGCAGACCCTGAGAAATCTTCAAAATGGCTCCCCTGCTGGATAAGAACGCGCAAATATAGCATAATAGCCTGTTAAATAATGGTTATTTAGAATTCAGCATTGAGCAGGTTGTGAGGAAATCTACAATAATCACACTGTTGTCATGCTGGCAAAAAAACCTGTCAACAGCCTACTGGCTATTAAATTTTATCATTAAATATACTGTTTTTATATCCTTAAGTAATGGTTCTTCAGTACCGTATAAATAACTACATTGATGCAGTATTAAAATATTGATTTCAAACCTCCTGGACAGGTGGACATGTACAGAGTCGTAATACAAACATATTCCCGAACAACACAGATATTCAATTTTATGCTCGTCCTCATTTTTTCGCTCTTTATGCTTGTCACTGCAGTGTCGGCAGATCAGTCAGGACCGGATGAGTGCATAGGATGCCATGAAGACGTTTACCTGAAGGCTATTTCGAACAAATATCAACATAGCATCCTGAGAGAAAAATGCACCTTTTGCCATGTACAGGAAAATCCTGAAGGGGAACTTGAATTAATGCGTAACTTTAAAACCCTTCAGCAAGACCAGATCATTTACTTAAAAGACCTCAGCAAAGACCAATTGTATGGCGCAGAAATATCAGCAACAGGATATTACGGAGCGCGGAGCCAGCCAAGGAGTTATAATCTGTCCCCGGGGTCTGTACTTATCCATGAACAGCTGGAGACGGTGAACCAGATCTCGGACATATCTGTTGATGAGATACAAAAAGGCGCTTTTGTCCGGGCTGTGATTTCCTGGAACACAGACTCATTCTCGTCGTCTGAAATAGAATACAGTGCTGATGGCAATAGTCCTTACCGGTTTATCTCACGGGACATATACACGACAAGACATCGTATTGTCCTGAGAAGACTAAAAGGGAACAGCATTTATAGCTTTAAAGTCATCTCAAGGGACCTCCACGGAAATAGTGTTGAATCAGCGGATTATTCAATTGACACATCACAAAATTTCACCGCTCCGGACAACTACTATGGAGAGCCACTCTCAATCGACCACATGCAGGCCTTTCGCGTAGTGGGGAGAGAAGGGCTGTTTCTGAAAGTTTCTGCCAACAGGCCTTCAGAACTGCGGTTGCGGGTCACGCAGGTAAAGGAAATGGATCCGCGGCATGGCTTCGGTCTGCTTCCTGCGCGGCATATCAGAATCGATGTGTGCGTCTCCTGCCACCCACGGGGCACATCCCATCCGGTTGGCGTAAGAAGTGAAGGCAAAAAAATCAGAACTCCCGATGAACTCCCGACCATTGAAAATGGTGTAATCACCTGCGTTACATGCCATATGCCACATGGCGGCAGCAGAGCATACTTCAACCGCTACGACCGAAACAGGGACATATGCGTACTCTGTCATATTGGGGGCTATTAGACTCTGCATACTACTCTCACAGACATGAAAAACCAGGAATGTTCATGAGGAATATCCACGGCAGAAAACTGCTCAATTTTTCGATAAAACGCAATTTCCAATTACGGCTATTAGGAAAGGTCCTTGGTATCGCTATTATAGGGATAGGAATAATGGCCGCGGTGTTTTATTTCTACAGCAACAGGGAGATAACTGAAAGCTACCGGCAGTTTCATGTAGAGGCCAAAAATTTTCTGGACTACCTCTGGCCGGCAGTATTCATGTCACTGATTCTCGCGATCATTGCCGCTGTCGCGATCACGCTCTTTTTCCCTCAGAAAATTGCAGGGCCGCTCTACCGGATAGAAAATGACTTAAAAGAGAAAATCTGCAAAGGCGACCTTTCGCACACCATTAAACTGAGGAAAGGGGATGAGGTAACTGACCTGGCAGAAGCCCTTAACATGACCATTCATGAAATACGTCAAAAGATAGAGAACATCAGAGAGCCGGCAGTTGAACTGGAATCAAAGCTCAATGCACCGGGAAAGAACATCAGCAAAGATATCGCAGATCTGTCTCGTAAAATAAATGACGCACTGCGGGCGTTTAAGCTGCAGTAATATCATTAAAGAACTCAGCAGTCAGGTATCAGCGGTCAGCATTCAGTTTCAGTGCAAAAAAACTGTCTGCCGGTGGCTCATATCACGAATAAAGCCCTCGTTTCGAAGTTCCTTGTGAATGAAAATTCTTGTTATATTGAGGCAGAAGTCAGAGATTTTTTTTGTGGCTGATAGCTGATAGCTGAAAGCTTATCGCTGCCTTTGGTGCGTAAAGATGGAGGCGGCGAGCGGATTCGAACCGCTGCATAAAGGTTTTGCAGACCTCCCCCTTAGCCACTTGGGTACGCCGCCGCAAAAAAAAGCAATCAGCATAGAGCTGTCAGCGATCAGTTTCTTTCACTGACAGCTCTATGCTGATCGCTCATCGCTGTCTTATGGAGCGGGAGACGGGGTTCGAACCCGCGACAACCACGTTGGCAACGTGGAGCTCTACCACTGAGCTACTCCCGCAAGACTAGTTACATTAAAAGTCGAAAATCGTACTACCGGATCTTGACAATATCAGTAAGCGCGTATTGCCATACGCCCCTGCAACGTCTATAATAGACACCTAAAATAGTAATTAAAAAGGGGCAATTTTGTCAAATGCTGTATCCGAATCTCAAAGAGTTTAAAGAATACGCGAAAAAAGGCAATCTCATCCCTATATACAAGGAAATTCTTGCTGACCTGGACACACCCCTGTCCGCATTTCTTAAACTCAAAAGCAAGGCCTGCTTTCTCCTTGAAAGCGTTGAGGGCGGCGAAAAGTGGGGGCGTTACTCCTTTATCGGGAGCAATCCCTCAGTTATTATTGAGGGGAGCGGAAAGTCCCTGACCATCAGAAAAGGCAGGCACAAAGAGAAGTTCGAGGCCAGGAAAGACCCCCTTGAAATTATATCCACTGAATTAAAAAAATATAAACCCGTAATTGTGCCTGGACTGCCCCGTTTTTTTGGCGGCTTTGTCGGATATATCGGCTATGACACGGTACGATATTTTGAAGAACTGCCTGATCGCAAGCTCGATGGGCTCGGTCTGCCGGACATCTTCCTGATGCTCACCGACACGCTTGTTGTATTTGATAACCTGACCCACAAGATAAAGGTGATCTCAAATGCCCATGTGGAAGGCAGACCTGAAGTCGCTTATAAAAAGGCGCTCAGCAAGATTGATCTCATTGTAAAAAAACTCAGATCCAGAACTGTTATGCCGAAGACAGCCAATGCTCGCTCTTCACGAAAACCACAGGGGAAGAAGACATTTTCATCTAATTTCACAAAAAGAGCCTTTATCAAGGCGGTGGAAAAGACAAAAGAATATGTAAAGGCAGGTGATGTGATCCAGACAGTAATATCACAGAACTTTGAGAAAGAGACAGAGGTCACCCCCATAAATGTCTACCGGGCTCTTCGCGTTATTAACCCGTCTCCCTACATGTATTATATTGAAACGGGGACCAGCACCATTGTAGGGACGTCGCCGGAAATCCTTGTTCGAGTCGAGGGAAAGGCCCTTGAACTCAGGCCGATAGCAGGAACGAGGAGGAGAGGAAGAACCCCTGAAGATGACATCTATATGGAAAATGAATTAAAAGAAGACCCAAAGGAAATAGCCGAACACATCATGCTTGTTGACCTCGGGAGAAACGACCTCGGCCGGGTCGCGGTCACAGGCTCAGTCAAGGTCACAGAGCTGATGAATGTTGAGAGATATTCCCATGTCATGCACCTGGTGTCAAACGTGGTTGGGACGCTGAAGAAAAAACATGACGCCTTTGATGTTCTCAGGGCTTCATTTCCGGCAGGCACCGTGACAGGGGCCCCGAAAATCAGGGCAATGGAAATCATCGAAGAGCTTGAACCCACAAAAAGAGGTCCCTATGCGGGGTCAATAGGATATTTTGATTTCTCAGGAAATATGGATACCTGCATCACAATAAGAACGATCATATTTAAGGGCAACAAGGCCTACATTCAGGCAGGCGCCGGAATTGTGGCGGATTCTGATCCGGAACTGGAGTACAAAGAAACGGTCAACAAGGCCAAGGGTATGTTCCGTGCAATTGAAATGGCGGAAGATGAGTTATAGTGTCCTGTCGCAGGGGCTTATTGCATTATGCCTCTGCATTGAAAGGAGTTAGACAAATGTTACTAATGATCGACAATTATGATTCTTTTACATACAACCTTGTCCAGTATTTAGGGGAGCTGGGCGAAGACATACGGGTCTTCAGGAACAATAAAATTTCAATAGCTGAAATAGAGAAACTCAAGCCTGACAGGATCGTCATTTCCCCGGGTCCGTGCACGCCGAAGGAGGCCGGCATATCTGTAGACGTGATCAAACAGTTCGCCGGACGAGTTCCGGTCCTCGGGGTCTGTCTTGGCCATCAGTCAATAGGTGCTGCATACGGCGCAAAAATTGTAAACGCTCCACGGCTCATGCATGGAAAAACTTCCATGATTGAGCATGATGGCAAAACAATTTTCAAGGACCTTCCAAACCCTTTCGAGGCAACACGGTATCATTCGCTGATTATAAAGAAAGAGACCCTGTCAAAAGATTTTGTAATCAGCGCCTGGACAGACCAGGGCGAAATCATGGGCATACGGCACAAAAAACTGCCCATTGAAGGCGTGCAGTTTCATCCTGAATCGATCCTTACAAAAGCTGGAAAAGATCTGCTGCGCAATTTTTTGCGTATCAAGATGGCCTGAGCCACAGGGCTTTGGAACTTCATATCCAGCGTGCGTATCCGGGCAGGCCTAAGGTGATTTTTAAGGGCAAATCTGTTAAACTACTGAAGTTAAAGATTGATGCATAAGGGATCACTACAGGCATTTAATTGGCTGTTTTTCGCGGTTCATATTTTAAGAGTTGGCCCTATCAGAACATGAAACTCCCCTATCACATTGCTGCTTCAACAGCTGTTTCAGGAGCATTATACCTGACCTTCAGGTCATGGGGCCTGGCTGCCGCCAGTTTCATCGTGGGAATATTTATAGACCTTGATCATCTGTCTGATGTCATGCGGGAACATGGGAAGTCAGTAAGCATAAAAGATTTTTTCCGCATTTGTGAGACTGCCCAGTTTAACCGCATAGTCCTCATCTGCCATGGATGGGAATGGCTTGTCCTCGGAACAGCCGCAGCCTGGTTTGCAGGCTGGAACCCGTGGGCTGTGGGCGCCCTGATCGGACTTGCCCATCACCTGGCATTAGACGCAGTCCATAACAGCTCTGACCCGCGAAGTTACTTCCTCTTGTGGCGGTGGAAAAACAACTTTGATTTTGACACCTGCTTCTCAAAAATGACTGAATGCAAATATGGCTCAGTGAGCTACTCCCCAAAAGATATCAATTAAAACTGTCCGCCCATCTCTGATGAAACTCATTCCTGAATATTTTATCGTTCCCTATGATACAATGAGGCATTTCTGCAATAGCACACAGGAACCATTCAGGTCGATCATTATCTCAGGAGGAACATATGCTAAAAAAAGCGATTAGTCTGGCCGTGGAAGGCAAGGATCTGTCAACAGACCAGATGGCAGATGCTATGAGAGAGATCATGGGAGGCAAAGGGACTGATGCCCAGATCGGCGCCTTTCTGACCGCGCTGCGCGTAAAAGGGGAGAGTATTGACGAAATCACCGGAGCAGCAACGGTTATGAGGGAAAAGGTCTCAGCTATAAAAGCCCCTGCCTTCACTATTGACACCTGCGGAACAGGCGGTGACATGTCTCATACCTTTAACATTTCAACAACTGCCGCTCTTGTCGCGGCTGCATGCGGCGTTCCCGTAGCAAAACATGGGAACCGTTCTGTCTCCAGCAGCTGTGGTAGCGCTGATGTTCTTGAGGCACTGGGTGTCAAAATTGACCTGGAGCCTGCAAAAGCTGAAAAATGTCTGGAGTCCACGGGTTTCGCTTTTATGTTTGCTCCCCTGTTTCACCCTGCGATGAAATTCGCTATAGGGCCTCGTAAAGAAATGGGAATAAGGACCATATTCAACATCCTCGGACCGCTCACAAACCCGGCAGGCGCCCAACGGCAGGTGCTGGGAGTGTTCAGCGATCACCTTACAGAAGTAATGGCACATGTGCTCCTTAACCTGGGCACTACACATGCATTCGTTGTCCATGGGGAAGACGGTCTGGACGAGATTACCAACACTGACAGGACACGGGTGTCTGAACTCAGGGAGGGAACGGTCAAGACATACTCTATCTCTCCTGAAGACTTTGGTTTAGCGAAATGCGGCAAAGAAGACCTTGTCGGTGGAAATGCAGGGGAAAACGCAAAGATAACCCTGAATATTCTTGATGGTCAGAAAGGCCCCGGAAGGGACATTGTCCTCATGAACGCGGCTGCCTCTCTGGTGGCTGCAGACAAGGTCAAGAATTTCATTGAGGGCGTAACCGCGGCATCCCGGGCTATTGACTCAGGGGCAGCGAAAAAGAAACTGGAAGAAATAAAAGAGGTTAGTAACAGGTTGTAAGGAAGCTATCAGCTATCAGCATTCAGCTTAAAAAATGTAGCAAGCCTTATTTTAGAGAGCAAATGCTTCAGTAAAATTGATTTTATAATCAATCCTCTCGTCATCTTTTTTATAGATTTATAAACTGCAGCGCTGATCGCTTACGTTGATTATTTAATTAATCTTTGTTTCTAAACTGATAGCTGAATACTGACAGCTGACGGCTTCCTCCCGTTTGACTAATCGACAAACAATATTCTAAAATTTTCTCATGCATGCCGATTATGTTCCCCTTCATTTACACACCGAATACAGCTTACTTGATGGCGCAATAAGGATAAAAGATTTAATAGAAAAAGCCCAGGAGCACAAGCTTGCGGCTGTTTCCTTGACCGACCACGGGAACCTCTACGGTGCAATTGATTTCTATAAGAAAGTTTCTAAGGCCGGGCTGAAGCCCATCATCGGCTGTGAGGTCTATATAGCGCCCGGCTCACGTCATGATAAGGGAAATTCACCCAGCATATCCGAATCAGCATTTCACATGATTCTGCTCTGCAAAGACATTGACGGATACAGAAACCTGACCCGCCTCGTCAGCAGCGCTTTTATCGAGGGCTTTTATTACAAACCAAGAATAGACCGTGACATCCTTGAACAACACAGCGGGGGACTGATAGGGCTCTCTGCCTGCCTCAAAGGAGAAATTCCTCATTACCTCATGGCAGGGATGATTGACAAGGCCAGGGAGACCGCCCTTGAGTACAGAAGAATCTTTGGCGCTGAAAATTTCTACCTTGAGATACAGTCCAATGAGCTCATAGAGCAGGAAGAAGTCAACAAGCAGATTATAGAATTAAGCCGCGACCTCCGCATTCCCCTTGTCGCAACAAATGACTGTCACTACCTCAACAGGCAAGATTCAAAGGCCCATGATGTACTGCTCTGCATCCAGACAGGCAAAACCCTGGATGATGCCAAAAGAATGAAGTTCTCCAAGGACACTTTTTATCTCAAAAGCCCTCAGGAGATGAAAGACTATTTTAAAGAGACTCCTGAGGCAGTTGAAAATACGAGAAAAATTGCTGAAAAGTGCAATCTTGATTTTACTTTCGGTAAGTTTCAGCTTCCGCGCTATGAGCTTCCGGAAGGCGAAGATGACAATAATTATGTAAAAGCCCTTTCTGATCAGGGGCTGAAAAAGAAACTGGGCGGCGACATTCCTGATGAGTATCAAGAGAGACTCAACATGGAACTGGAAATGATCAAGAAAATGGGGTTCTCCTCTTATTTTCTTATTGTATGGGATTTCATAAAGTACGCAAAAAGCAAAGAGATCCCCGTTGGCCCCGGCAGAGGATCAGCAGCCGGCAGCCTCGTGGCATACAGCCTGGATATCACTGATATTGACCCTATCAAGTACGGACTTATTTTTGAGCGGTTTCTCAATCCTGAACGAATAAGCATGCCGGATATCGATGTTGATTTCTGCCAGGACAGACGCGGCGAGGTCATCGAGTATGTGACAAACAAGTACGGAAAAGACCACGTGGCTCAAATTATCACATTTGGTACCATGCAGGCCCGCGCCGCGATCCGGGATGTGGGCAGAGCAATGAACATACCCTACGCTGACGTGGACAAGGTAGCCAAACTTGTGCCCCCTGTTCTGAAGATCACCTTAAAGGCCGCCCTTGATATGGAGCCGAAGCTTAAGGAACTGTATGACACTGACCAGGACATTAAGGAACTGATCGACGTTGCGCAGACCCTTGAGGGGATTTCACGCCACGCATCAACTCATGCCGCCGGCATCGTCATTTCTCCAGAACCGCTCACTAATTTTCTCCCGCTCTACAAGGCGCCCAATGATGAAGCTATCGTGACCCAGTATGACATGGATGCCATTAAGGCCCTTGGACTTCTAAAATTTGATTTTCTCGGTCTGAAAACATTAACGATAATCGACATGGCAGAAAAGATCATTAACAATGCCCGTGAAAAGGAAAAGGGAGAGCTTTTCGAACCCTTCAAAATAGCACAGGTTCCTCTTGATGACAGACAGACATTTGAACGCCTCTGTTCCGGCCGGACCACGGGAGTGTTCCAGCTTGAAAGTTCCGGAATGCGGGACCTCCTGACACGCTTGAAACCTGAAGTATTTGAGGATATGATTGCGCTCGTTGCGCTGTACAGACCAGGGCCTCTTGGAAGCGGCATGGTTGATGAATACATTGACGGAAAAAACGCGGGGAAACCCTCCGGCTCAAAGCCCAAGGGGTCACTTGCCAAACTGGGACTCCCTCAACTGGATGCGATGCTGAAGGAGACGCACGGTATTATTCTCTACCAGGAGCAGGTCATGGAGATAGCCCACAAAATGGCGAACTTCAGTCTTGCGCAAGCTGATATATTAAGAAAAGCGATGGGGGGAAAGAACCCTGACGAGATGGAAAAAATGAAAGCCATCTTCATACAGGGTCTGAAAGAAAACAAGGTATCAGAGAAGAAGGCAGCAACACTGTACAATCTCATACTGCAGTTTGCTCAATACGGTTTCAATAAGTCTCATTCAGCGGCATACGCATATATTGCATATCAGACAGCGTACCTGAAAACCCATTATCCGGTCGAATTCATGGCAGCGTCACTCAGCGCGGACATGGACAATACCGCAAAAGTTGTTCTCTTCATTAATGAGTGTAAAGAGATGGAAATTGAGATACTGCCCCCGGACATTAATGAAAGCTCACGGGTTTTTAAAGTGGCAGGCAACTTAATTCGTTTTGGACTGGAAGCGGTCAAAGGTGTGGGAAGCTCAGCTATTGATGCAATAATTGAGATCAGAAATGAAGGTGCGTTTGATTCCTTTTCTGATTTTTGCTTAAGGGCTGACTCCAGGAAAGTGAATAAAAAAGTGATCGAAAGCCTGATAAAATCAGGAGCAATGGATTCCATGGGGAAGAGAGCCCAGTTGATGGAGGGACTTCCGCAATTTATGGAAACTGCGGTGCGACACCAGCGGGAAAAAAGTCTTGGACAGGAGAGCATGTTTGGTAATATTCACGAGATCCCTGCAGAGAGGCTGCCTCTTGTGGAAGAGTGGGGTGAGACAAAACTGCTTGCAATGGAAAAAGAGGCCCTCGGTTTTTATATTACCGGACATCCCCTGAACAAATATAAGGATCAGCTTGAGAAACTGGGAGTAACGTCAACAATAGATTTACAGGAGGCACAAGACAAGCAGGAAGTGATCCTTGGCGGCATTGTGATGGATATCAAGCAGATCCAGACAAAAAAAACAGGCGACCTCATGGCCTATCTAAGCCTGGAAGACCTGTTCAGCACTGTCGAAGTTATCGTATTTCCTGATATTTACAAAGAATCTCAAAGCATCATCGCCACGGATACCCCTGTTGTTATTGCAGATCATTTCACAGAAAATAGTCTCTATTGACAATACAGAGGATCTAAAAAACAAAAAGCCGATGAGAAAACACCGGCAGTGGAACGGCAATAAACCTTCCGGGTCCGGAGGAAGTCCTGAAAAAACAGACACGCCCCGGCAGAAATCATTTACCCTGACGATGTTCAACCATGCAAAACCGGAAGCTCTCCCGGAACTGGACAGGATATTTTCAAAGCATTCCGGTGATCACAGAGTATATTTAAAAATAGTATCTCCGAAAAACTGGGAAACAGTTCTTGCCACGGACCGCCATGTTCTGCCGTCTGAAGAAATGCTCGGAGAGGTCCGGGACCTGATGGGAAAGGATGCACTGCTCGGCATGCATGGATTTCATAACCAGACGAAATTAAAAGATAATTCAAACAACCTCTCAGCAGCTCCCGCCGACAATCCCTTTAATTCTGATATTTAAAAGGTAAATCTTGTCCCAAACCTCCTGAAAGTTTATAATAGATACCATAAACAGGTCCATACAATTTAATCTCTACATTTTACAGGGTTTTTATGCATTACTATCTTGATTTTGAGAAACCGGTTGCAGAGCTGGAAAATAAAATAGAAGAACTCAAGCGCCTTGCTGACGGCAAGGACATGAATATAACAGCCGAGATT
>CAMYND010000020.1 GCA_947259645.1 Thermodesulfovibrionia bacterium
TGATGTTAATTCGTCTTAACCTCCGACATACCCGCCGGCAATATGCTCCTTATCCCACCAGTCTATTTTGGCCAGGAGAGCATTTTTCTTTTTGTTAATCTCATCTTTTTCAGAGCTGAAATCAGTCGGGCATGATGTGTTCAGCTTGTCAACAGTAACTGTCAGGTCATCTACAAGAGTGTGAATATCAGTGAGTTGTGAAGATAACTCCTCTTTCTTTGGGGACCGCTCCAGATGACGAATTATGTCATATGCCCTTGCTTTTAGGGCTGTGAGTTCGGTATTTACTGTTCCGCAATAATATTTTGGGTCCATTTTATTACCTCCTGTTTTTTAGTAGTATCCATTCTGATAAGTGATTGTACTTGCTTGAAATTCTTCTCCTTTCTGCCAGTTATATATAGATTATATGTTTTATTAATTTATCTCTTACTTCTGATCGGAAGTATGATTTAGATCATAAGGCCGCCGGATATATTTATGGACATTCAGATTGCAGTCCACCCTGGATAGAATGCTTACATTTCACCAGCCCAGGGTGCCGGCTTCTCCTTTAAAAGGGCCCACAATATTGCCTGTTATCCATCAGACCGGGATAAAAAAGCAACATGATTTTTAATGGTTGCGAAGTCAGGAGCCGAATCAGGATAGTACTTTTGTTTCTTTTTCATTTACCGCAACCTTACAGTAGTGAACATTCCCTTAAAATTCAGACCATAATGAGCTTTAATCATGTATATTTATTATGTATTATATCTTCACTTGATCCGCAATCATATGACATTTGTCATGTATAATATGAAATTATTCGATGCTTTGCATTCAATAATATGTTTGGTATGATGAATGAAGAGATGAAACCTCGAAACATAAAAATAACTATTTTTATGATGATCACATTGATCTTGTTTGTGAGGTCAGATGAGATATTTGGAGCTGAGATCAATGGTATTTACTTTGAAGAAGCTATAACTGAAGGCAATAATGTTTTGACTTTCAGGGGGGGCGGTCTACTGAAATGGCTTTTTTTCAAGGTATACAGAGTTGCACTATATCTGCCGCTTGACGTACCAAGCAAAAATGCACTTGACGATGTCCCTAAAAAAATGGTGTTTCATTATCTGTTGAATATGAATACTGAACAGTTTGCCCAGTCCGGAGAGAACCTACTGGTAAATAATGCATCTGAATATGAACTTTCACAAATTAAAACAGAACTTGATGCAATCCATAATATGTATCGCGATGTCAAAAAAGGTGAACGTTACTCATTAACATACCTGCCGGGAAAAGGTACTGAGCTTGCATTAAACGGCGACGTCCTCGGTCTTATTGAAGGCTATAATTTTGCGGCCGTATATTTCCGGATCTGGCTCGGTGAAAACCCTGTTAATGATAAACTTAAGCATATGTTGCTCAATGATACCGGAAGAGAATTCAGCTCAAACTAGTTCTTCGCAATTTGGCTTGTGAAGTCCATAGGTATAAAAGATTATGTATAAAGTTCTTATTATTGAAACAATCGTGATCATGCTATATATGACAGGATGGTTTGTTATTGCCCAGGCACGCAGGCGCAATGATGTTGCTGATGTCGCATGGGGCACCGGTTTTATTGTGACCGCTGTAACAGCACTCCTTCTTAGTGAAAGCATAACGCAGCGGGGTATGCTTGCCATGATTCTTGTAGCATTATGGGGCGTGCGCCTTGCCGTGCATATTTATATGCGCAATCAAGGGAAACCGGAGGACCGCCGTTACAGAAAGTGGAGAGAGGAATGGGGCAGGCACGCTGTGATTCGTGCTTTTGTTCAGCTATTTCTCTTTCAGGGACTTCTCATGATTATCATCTCTTTGCCTGTCACGTTTATTATTTTATTCGGACAGGGGCCTGTTGGTCTGTTAGATATACTTGGTCTGTTTATCTGGGTTACAGGATTCTTTTTTGAGACAGTAGGAGATTATCAGCTTTTAAAGTACAAAAGTGACCCTGCAAGCAAAGGGAAAATCATGACAACGGGACTGTGGACGTATACGAGACATCCAAACTATTTTGGAGAAGTAACCCTCTGGTGGGGAATATATATTATTGCTCTTTCTGTTTCTCAGGGATGGCTCACCATTCTGGGACCACTCACCATTACCTTTCTTATTCTTAAAGTCTCGGGAATCCCTCTTCTTGAAGAAAAATATAAAGACAATCCGGAATTTCAAGTATACAAGCGGCGGACGAGCGCTTTTTTCCCTCTTCCGACCCGAAAGGAGGCATGATTATGCATACGTTAAAGGTGTACGGAGCTGTTCTCCCGGTATTTCTGGCCATCGACTTTCTCTGGCTCGGGGTTATTATGTCAAAATTTTACAAGGATGAACTTGGGGTACTGGCGAGAATATCCAATGGGGCACTCACCCCTGTGATCTGGGCAGCAGGTATTGTCTATGCGCTCATTCCGCTTGGTATTGTGCTTTTTGCCCTGCCCCGGGTATCCCCGGGAAATATGGTATCCTCGGCTCTGTTCTGGGGATTCATCTATGGTATCGTTGTGTACGGGGTCTATGACATGACGAATTACTCACTGGTGAGCAAATGGTCACTCCGCATGTCGATTGTCGACATATTATGGGGCGGCACGATCAATGCAGTTGTAACGTGTGTTGCGGCTTTTTTTGACAGGTGGATTACGTAAATGAAGATCGCTATTATCGGCAGTGGTATTTCAGGTATGACAGCAGCGTATCTCCTGAATGATGAACATGATATCCAGGTTTTTGAAGCCAATGATTATATCGGTGGACATACACATACCATTGACGTGGAGCGGAACAGCGAGCGGTACGCTGTAGACACAGGCTTTATAGTATATAACAGGAAGACCTATCCAAATTTCTGCACAATGATGGACCGGCTGGGGGTAGAATCTCAACCAACAGAGATGACCTTCAGTGTGAAGGATGCGCACACCGGTCTTGAGTACAGTCCCCATACAATGAATACTTTTTTTGCTCAGAGGAGAAACCTCCTCTCACTCTCTTTTTATCGAATGATTTATGACATATTCAGACTCAGGCGTCAACTTAACACTGTGCTGGAAGGAAAAGAAGAGATTGAAATAGGTCGATACCTGAAAAGGGAAGGATATTCCAAAAAATTTTATGATCACTTTATCGTTCCCCTTGGATCTTCGTTGTGGTCAACCGATCCCAAGACGTTCAAGTATTTCCCGTTAAGAACATTTGTACGATTCTTTAAAAATCATGGGTTTCTGAATATCATTCATCCCTTTAAGTGGCTTGTTATAAAGGGCGGATCAGAGCGATATGTTGAAAAATTAACAGCAGCCTATGCTGATAAGGTCCGTCTGAACTGTGCAGTGAAAAGGGTATCACGAAAGAATGACAGCGTTGAACTCATGCTCCATTCAGGGAAAACCGAACAGTTTGATCATGTGGTGCTTGCAACTCATAGTGATCAGGCCCTTTCATTACTGACAGATGCTTCTCAGGCAGAGAAACAGATTCTTCAGGCAATTCCTTTTCAGGAGAATCTTGCGGTCCTCCACACTGATTCGTCCCTGCTTCCCGCTCGAAACAGCATATGGTCCAGCTGGAATTATCTCATTCCAAAAGAAGATACAGGTCGTGCATGCCTCACATACGATATGAATATTCTTCAATCAATTACGTCTCCCCAGGAGTTCTGCGTTACTCTTAACAGAGATGAAGACATAGATGCAGACAAAAGGATTGGACGTTATCTTTACCATCACCCTGTTTTCACCAAAGATGCGATAGCAGCACAGAAAAGGCATGGAGAAATAAGCGGTCAAAATCGCACTCATTTTTGCGGGGCCTACTGGGGCTATGGATTTCACGAGGACGGGGTAAAGAGCGCGCTGGCTGCATGTGAATATTTCGGGAAGGGACTCTGATATGGAGAGTTGCATTTATGAGGGGACCGTACGGCATGGCCGTATGAAGCCGATGAACTCATTCCGTTACTCACTCTTCATGATATGCCTTGATCTTTCAGAACTGGACGAGGTGTTCAAAGGGAGGTGGCTCTGGTCTGCAGACCATTTCAACGTTGCCTGTTTTAACAGGGCTTACCATCTCGGAGATCCCGCTGTCCCTCTTGAACGGGCAGTCAGGGACTTTGTTGCAGAAAGAACCGGAATCCGGCCTGAGGGCCCGGTAAGGATGCTTACACAACTGCGGTATTTCGGCTATAACTTCAATCCCGTAAGCTTTTACTATTGCTATGACAACGAGGGAAGGACTGTCGAGACCATCATCGTGGAGATCCATAATACTCCATGGGGGGAACTCTTCTGCTATGTACTCGGTGAAGAAAAAAATAAGGGTGCGGACAAAGATAAATTGTACCGGTTATCCAAGGAATTCCATATCTCTCCCTTCATGGATATGGACATCAGTTATGAGTGGGAATTTACCGATCCTTCAGATTCTGTCCATATTCTCATGACAAGCTATGAACAGAGTAAAAAAGTCTTTGATGCTGAACTTTCCATGAACCGTCATGAAATTTCAGGCCCTGCCCTATCCCGTATGCTTATGAAATATCCGTTTATGAACATGAAAATAACTGGAGCGATTTACTGGCAAGCCCTCCGTCTTAAGATCAAAGGCGCGAAATTTCATACCCATCCCTCAAAGCGCAGTAATTCTCCGGAGTCACCGGTCCAATGAAAGAAACTATTATTCCAGCCGCCCAAAGACCGGGCATACAGCTCATACCAAAGGGCATTTCCGGGATGCTTGCCAATATCGCAAGGAAAGCCCTTATAGGGAGGCTGCAGAAACTCGCCACAGGGCAACTGGTTCTCAATGAAGGAGATCGCGAGATTGTCTTTGGAAAGAGTGGTGACAGTGAAGAACTCAGTGCCACGTTATCTGTTCATGATCACCGTTTTTATACGGACATGGCATTTGGCGGCAGCATAGGTGCAGGTGAGGCATATATGGCCGGTTTCTGGACAACCGATGATCTTACGCAACTCATCCGCATTATTATACGTAACAGGCATATCCTCACAGATCTTGATGGGGGCGCTGCGCGACTTTCAGGGCCGCTCAACAGAATGCTCCATTTTATGAGAAAAAATACAAAACAGGGGAGCAGGAAAAATATAGAAGCCCATTATGACCTTGGAAATGATTTCTATAAGCTTTTTCTGGATGATACCATGACCTATTCCTGCGGAATTTTCAGGTCATCATCAAGCTCACTGCGTGACGCATCAATTGAAAAATACGACCGGATCTGCAGGAAACTGCTTCTATGTCGCGATGACCATGTACTTGAAATCGGCACAGGCTGGGGCGGGTTTGCATTATACGCTGCCAGAAATTATGGATGCCGTGTCACCACAACCACAATATCCGATCAGCAGTATGAATATGCACAGCAGCTGATTCGTAATGAGGGGATGGGCGACAGTATCAGGATTATTCAGAAGGATTACCGTGATATTCAGGGAACCTATGACAAACTCGTTTCCATCGAAATGATCGAGGCGGTGGGTCATCAGTATCTTGAGACATTCTTCAGTTGCTGCAGCAACAGGATTAAAGAAGACGGCATGATGATGCTCCAGGCCATTACCATTGCTGATCAGGAATATGACCACCATGCACGATCAGTTGATTTTATCAAGCGATATATCTTTCCCGGGAGCTGTATCCCTTCGGTCACTGCAATCACAGAGTCAATCACACAGGGAACAGACATGCGTCTCTTTCATCTTGAAGACATTACTCCTCATTATGCCCGGACTCTCAGGGAATGGAGGAACAGGTTCTTCTCCCGAATAGCTGATGTTCGAAGACAGGGGTATTCCGAAAAGTTCATAAGGATGTGGGAGTATTACCTCTGCTACTGTGAAGCTGGTTTTGCTGAGCGTTACATCGGTGACGTACAGATACTGTTCACAAAGCCTCACTCACGGAGAGATGCACTTCTGCCACCTCTGGAAGGAGGGGACCAAAACTGTTCCGCACTCTCGTAAACTTCACAGGATTTCAGGCAGGCTGGTTTGCTGCGGTGCTGGGAGCCGCTCACGGGATGCCGTGGCTGGGGGTGATAGTTGTACCGATCGTACTTGTGATCCATGTTGTCCCTTCACCGAACAGAAAAGGTGAGGTCTTGCTTGTCCTTTCAGCAGGTGCGATGGGTTTCATTATCGATACCCTGTTGGTATCTGCCGATATTTTCACACCGATCCTTTATCTTTTGCCCTCTCCATTTAGTCCTCCCTGGATGGTCATGTTATGGGTAAACTTTGCCACTACGATTAATGTCTCTCTTCAGAAGCTTCATGGACATTATCTTCTGGCAGCAGTCCTCGGTTCTATCGGGGGTCCTGCTGCATACTATGGGGGAGCAAAACTCGGTGCAACGACCGCGTTACCCGGCACATCAGACTTGATCCTTCTCTCTGTTGTCTGGGCTGTGGCTGTACCTGTGCTCTTCTGGATAGCGGCGAGGATGAATGAAAAGTATAAAGCATGAAGCTGCTTTAATCATTCAGTTACTAGTGGCATAAGACTCATTGGATTGTCATTCCCGAGATTTGTTAATCGCGAATCCAGGCCGCGGGAATGACGGAATTAATATTAATTGAAAATACTATCATCTTTTCGAGGGGGACACTTTTAATACTTAACTCGATTATTCTGTATTCTCTGACTCATCACCACAAGAACAGATAGGACAGGTGCTGCTGGTGCCAAGTATAGAGGCGGGTGCAGTCGATTTCAGATCTTCTGTTATACTTTCAGACCTGTGTGCAGGAGTTGCAGGGTGCTCGAGGCGAAGCAATTTTGGCTGCTGAGCGATATGAAGTTTTTTTGTGAGCCATGTCCAGGCGGTAAGGGGAATAGTAGCAATGCCGAAGAGTCGATCTGTAATCGAGAGGCTGCCGGTTTCCTGTATTATCTCATTGAGCAGTTCCTTTGCTTCAGTCCTGCGTTCTTTATTTGGTCCGAGGAGAATGGCAGGGTACATTGCCGGTATTGCACGTCTCACATATATTCTCATACGTTCTGCTCTGCCGCTCAGCAGAGGATTGGAAGAGTCCTTTAAATTGCGATACCCCTCAAACCAGACTCTGACCACTCTGAGAATGGATGGACCGAGGATCTCGAAGTTTTTTCGGTAGAGCTCGCTCTGAAGGTCTTTAAGTTCAGGAGCAGAGAAATGGGGATGGCTGAAATGCATGGCAAAGCCGTCATATGTGCGGTAATCCGGATTCTTCCGGTATTCCGGCAGATAGCGGTTTTCCTCGATCATCTGCTTATGCAGGGGTGTGCCGGGGAAGGCAAAATAAATAAGGACCTGCCAGAGAGACGGACCGAGTTCGGTAATCATCAGGAACTCCTCCATTATCTTTGCTCTGTCCTGATACGGAAACCCTATGATCATCGATGTAAGGAGTGCCACCCCGCGTGACTTCAGGGATGAATATAGCTCTGATAGAGACCTTCCTTTCAGTTTGCTGAAATTTGACTCAGTACCTTCAAAGGCGGTCCAGAGAATATCAAAACCCATTTCAGCAATCTCATCCGGTGTGAACTTGGAAAGACCGCGAACACTGCCAAATCCCATAATTGACATGCTCTTTCCCCCTTCACGTACACATTGAAGAAACTCCCGGGCCCTTTTTTCATGAAGAAAAAAGTCCTCGTCGATTAAAATAAAGCCGCTTAAATCATCTCCTGCTATTTCAGCTTTTTTCTCCATGTCCAGCATGAGTCTGTACAATTCCTGCCCGTTTTTTACAAAGGGGATATATTTTCGCTTGAAAAAATGGGAGGTACAGCAGAAGTCACAGCCATTGGGACAGCCCAGTCCGCCGGTGATGTGCGCTACTTTTGTCTTGAGAGGAAAGGAGTAAATGCGCGGTGATTCAACCGGAGCATAGGGATGGACAAGTGGTTTGACTGTGTCCTCACCAAACAGCCGCCGCATATATTCAATCCCCTCTTCCCTGCATATGAGGTCACCATAAGGGGAAAGTTCTTCATCTGAAAGCACCGTACCGTACCCGCCGAGAATTATCTTTGTCCCTGGAGCATGAGTGCGTATCAGTCGAACCATCGGTTTTACTTTATGATAGGTTGCGACAACAAAGTTTATACCGATATAGTCATAAGTGCTATTTTTTAATTCCCTCGCAAACTCACGCTCTGAAGGATAATGGAGAACAACAGAAGAGGCCTCGATATTTTCAGCAATATAATCAAGAGCCCAACAGCGGATTACCTGGCGGTAACTGAATATACCCTGTTCCCGGGTGATCTGCGGGTGAAAGAGCTCTGCTCCGACAGAATCGCCCTCCCCCTCTCCTCCAAATGGACGGCAGACAGTTGTAAGAAGAATATTTGGTTTATGCACGCTTTTGTTCTCCTGAAGTTTATCGACCAGAATATCGGGAACTCCATGAAAAAATTAAAGTATACCATATAAGAAAATACGAGGTTACATAGAATTGAGCCGCTTGAATGGATCGAACAGCTCAAGCAGTTGAAGCTAGTTTTATCCCTCTAAATATTTTTTAATCAAGAACAATCGTCTGCCCATGATGCAGAACTAGAAAATCTTGATCAGACAGGTTGTTTTCATTCATAGCTGCTTTTAGTCGTCGGGGAGGCTCATCAAGAGGTTCATCTGTAAGAACGAATATCCCCTAATTTTGTCCTTGGAAAGCAGAGGATTGTATCATCTCTTATTTAAAGTGAATAGTGACATGATAATTATTATTTTTTCAGCATTTCACCATCCCCGGGATCCGGTTTCTCCTTTAAAGGGACCCACAATATTCTTTGTTATCCACCCGCCGTAAAAGTCTCCCTTCTGTGCCTTCACCTTTTCATCGTTAACATAACAGGCATCCATGAGACCGGGATAAAAGGCAACATAATCTTTAAGTGCAGAATAATCAGAAACCGGTTCAGGATAATACCATCCGGCGTTTTCCGCTTTTTTTTCATTTACCAAAACCGTATAGTAGTGAGCATTCCCTTTAAATTCGCACCACGAGGTTAAGGAACTCTTCTTGAGATAGTTCATCTGAATATCACGGGTCGGAATATAATAGACGGGGGGATGACTCGTTTCAAGCACCCGTTTGGCATCATGTGTATCAGCAATGACAAGGGTATTGAATATTACCCTGATATGTCCCGTAAAATGTTCAATCCGAGGCGGCCGGGGATAATCCCATACTGATTCCTGCCCGGGCGCTGGTTCTGTCTGTTCTGGTCTCATATTGTTAACACCTATATTAACATTTGTTGAAAGATGGACGAGGGCCAGAATTATGCAGACTTTAATTTACTCGCAACTTTTTTGCCCAGGAGAATACAGTCATTTATGATATCCTCTGTTGCGGCACCCTTCGACTCTACAACAGGCTCCACGAGCTCCCACTTCATTGTTGTCACAAATTCTCTCAGCTCCTTCACAGCGCCGCCGCTCCATCCATAGGAACCGAATAGTCCTGAGACACGGCTTTTTATCGTCTCGTTTCCAAGAAAACGGATCAGATCCCCCATCAAAGGGAACAGTTTCGTATTATAGGTAGGGCTGCCGAAAATCACAGCCCGGTATCGCCAGATATCTCTAATGATAAAGGACATGTGGTCTTTCGACACGTTACAGACCTTGACCTTTTTTATCCCTTCACCGGCAAGTGAGCGGACAATTGCCTCCATCATTTTCTCTGTGTTTCCGTACATGGACGCATAAACCAGAACTACGCCATCTTCAGTTTCCTGACGACTCCAGCGGTCATAGAGGCTTATGATGTGCCCGGGATTATCTCTCCAGACAGGTCCGTGTGTCGAGGCAATAATATTGATATTTAAATCAGCTATACTGGAAAGGGCCTTCTGAACCATCACGCTGTACCTGCCGACTATATTTGAGAAATATCGCAAAACTTCATCTTCGTAATAATCGATATTCTCTATCTCGTTGTCAAAGATACCCTCGTCAAGAGTTCCAAATCCGCCGAAGACATCCCCGGAAAAGAGTATGCGCCCCCTTTCTTCAAAGGACATCATGGTTTCGGGCCAGTGGACCATTGGCGCGATAAAAAACCTCAGCTTATGATGACCAAGATCGAGTATTTCGTCATTCTCAATTATTTTTATCTGAGATGTTATGCCATAAAAACTGTTGAGAAAATCCGCAGTTTTTTTATTACCAATAATGATTAAATCCGGGTATGTTTCCAGGACCGCTCTGAGTGATCCCGAGTGATCAGGCTCAATATGATTAATGATGAGATAGTCCACCTTCCTGTTTTCACCAAGCACTCCTTTTATTTTCTTGAGGTACTCCAAGGAAAAAGCGGCTTTCACCGTATCGATAATTGCCACTTTTTCGTCCATAATAAGATAAGAATTATAAGCAACACCTCTCGGCAGCGGCCATATGGACTCAAAGAGTGCGGTCTCCCGATCATTCACACCGATCCAGTAAATATTTTCAGCTATAGGGATTTCCTTTATCATATGTCTCCTCTCTTTTTCTGATATTCAAGTAAAGAAAGATATAGTTTATTATCTCTGATATGATTAAAAATGCAACCCCATGATATATCTTTTACCTGTAATGCAGGTTGTGAAATCTCGGGTAATAAAGGACAATAGCCCATGAAGGACATTACCCTTGTATATCCCCACCAGTTGTATGAACACCATCCCGCCATCAAAAAGGGGCGACATGCTGCGCTTATCGAAGATCCATTTTTTTTCGGAGGCAAAGGCAATTCCCATATCTTTCACAAACACAAACTCATTTACCACCGTGCCACAATGAAAATGTATGCATCTCATCTGAAAAAATACGGGGTAACAGTCCGATATTACGAGCATGCTCCAAAGAGATTATCGGCTGATATTCTGAAGGAACTCATAAAACAGGGGTACGATGAATTTCACTTTACCGATGTATCGGACCATCGTCTAATGAGTGAAATCGAAAAGGTCGCGAGGGCTCATAAAATTCCCTTAAGACAGTATAAGTCTCCTCTTTTTTTGACACCCCGATCTTTTATTGAGGAATTGTTTTCAGAGCAGAAGCACTATTTGATGGCCACCTTTTACCAGGCCCAGAGAAAGCGGCTGAACATTCTTACGGAAAATGGTAGGCCAGTGGGAGGAAAGTGGAGCTTTGACAAGGAAAACCGGAAGAAGATTCCAAAGGGCCATATCATACCCTCTGTACCAAAACCAGCTCGTTCTAAAGAGTTGAGTAAAGCCTGCGCCTCTGTGGATAAAGAGTTCCCCAATAATTATGGCAACAGCAAGAGTTTCTGGTATCCTGTATCGCATGCAGAATCCCGCCTCTGGCTCAAAGACTTTCTTGAAAGCCGTCTTGTCCTTTTTGGTGACTACGAAGACGCTATCGTCGAAAGGGAAAGCGTGCTGTACCACTCGGTGCTTTCACCGGTTTTAAACATAGGACTCCTGACGCCTGAAGATGTCATTGCAGAAACAATAAAATTCTCGGAGAAAGAGAAAATCCCCATCAACTCCCTGGAGGGTTTCATCAGACAAATCGTCGGATGGCGCGAGTTTATCCGTGCAGCATATGAGGAGGTCGGAGAAAAACAGCGTTCCGGAAACTTCTGGAATCATGACAGAGAAATCCCGGGGGCTTTCTATACCGGAATGACAGGGGTTGATCCCGTTGACACAGTTATCCACCGGCTTCTTGACCGTTCTTATTGCCACCATATTGAGCGCCTAATGATCCTGGGAAACTTCATGCTTCTCTGCGGGATAAAACCGGACAGTGTCTATCAATGGTTCATGGAATTGTTTATCGATGCCTACGACTGGGTAATGGTTCCCAATGTCTATGGAATGAGCCAGTTTGCAGACGGTGGAATTTTTGCGACAAAACCCTATATTTGCGGGGCAAATTATATCCTCAAAATGAGCGATTTCAAAAAGGGGCCCTGGTGCGATATTTGGAACTCACTATTTTGGAACTTTATCTCCAATCACCGCAGTTTTTTTGAAAAACAGCCCCGCCTGTCTCTCATGGTCCGTCAGTTGGACCGGCAGGGAGAAAAAGCATCAAAGGTCCACAAAAAAAGGGCAGAAACTTTTCTGGAAAAGCTTTAGGGATAATATATCTTAAGACATGACTTCCTGGCCTGTACAATGCACCAGAAACGCGGTTAGTCTGAAAATAGTATTCCTTAAAAATATCTGCAAATAATTCCTATACCCATTTTCTTCGCAGTTGACAGCTTTGAGCTTTCAGAGACAAACCCTTATAATCAAGCAATATATATTGCCCGGATTCTGGAAATAACCATATGTTGCTCAACGAGACTTAAATACCCCTTCTTTGACAATTAAGAAAAAGATAGAGCGCAATCAAAACATTATAGCCAAGACAAAACTCAGGCCACCAGGAAGGAACTCCCTGGTTGTGGATTATAGCATTATGGAAATAATCCCAGAGACTATGAGCGGCAAATCCGGTCACAAGCCACCACTGGTTTATTTTATATCCTGAAACTGAGAGAACGAGAATAATGGTTATAACAAGGCCTTCTCCTATGATTACCTCTTTATTGCTGTCAATGACGGAAAAGAGAAGGTACTGAAGTGCCATAAAGATCAGGAGGAGCGGATAAAATGATTTTTCTCTTTCAAATCCGGCCAGTCTCGCTGAAATACAGGTAACTCCGGCCAGTATCATTCCTGTAATCAGAGGGGACAAACTTGATATTCCTCCTGATGGACACTGTTAATATTTGCTCCAAGCCCCATCCGGGGATTAATCAGACAGTCACGTAATGTAACGCTGCAATAAAGAATGCGTCTTTTCTCCATGTTACAACAGTACAACAGGGCTCTATACATATCACGAAGAATTATCTTCAAATATATTCAGCCTTTGTTGAGGTGCTTCAAAAGAATATTGTAAAGATGCAATACATCATCAGTACCGGCATGTTTCTCGTTGAATAAGAGATCCGAGATTTTGACTTTGTCAACTCCCAGCCTGTCACAGAGCAGACGAGCCTGATGCCATGTGGGGACCCAGATCAGTTTTTTGACTATGTTCTCAAGAGAACCAAATATTTCCAGGAAACGCCCCAGATTCAAAATAAAATACAATCTGTCCGGAAAGGGGGAAGGCACATCCATATGCTCGTCTCGGTCCCATACAAAACACCCTGCGCAGGGTTTCCAAGGAAGCCCGGATTTTTTTAGTTGCGCAGCCATTTCGTAGACCCTTTGATCAAAGGGGATTGGCGGCAGATCAGTTTCAATATTAAAAGGCGTTGAATGCATTTGAGCTGTCTCCTCTTGATTTTTCCTTCATGAATAAAAAAATTCTTCAGGAAAAAGAAAAGCGGGATAAACTCACGTTTTCTTTCCAAGAATACATTTTATCTCTACACAAAAGTATACTGTCCGCCGGCATATCCTCCGGGAAAATGCTCCTGATCCTACCACAATAATATTCAGCGTCCTTGATAATACCTCCTTATTAAATTTGTACTTCTCTCTTTAATATCGAATACTATCAACGCTCAGCGCTTACTATGATAAATATCATAGATTTCGGTATTTGTATATTTTAAAAAAAAACCTTTGTGTTAGCAAAAAAAACGTATACAATATGTATATTGTGAGTTATCTCATAGTTGGAGGATCAAGCGGTATAGGGCTGAAGATTTCCGAACTTCTTGGGAAATCTGGCAGGGAAACTATCATTGCATCGAGAACAAAGGAAAAACTGCCAGAAAATCTCCAAGCAGGACACATTCAGACAGATGTGACAACGGATGTGCTTAGCGACGACATGCTGCCGGAATTACTCGAGGGGGTTGTTTATTGCCCGGGAACAATCAAGCTGCGCCCATTTCATCGATTAAAAGACGATGATTTTCTTAACGATTTCATGGTAAACGTTATCGGTGCTGTACGTACAGTGCGGGCATGTCTGCCCCGCCTAAAAAAAGCAGGAAACAGTGCTTCAGTCGTGTTCTTCAGCACGGTAGCTGTGGACACAGGCATGCCCTATCATGCTTCCATTGCATCTGCGAAAGGCGCCATTCAGGGCCTTACCCGCTCTCTAGCGGCCGAACTTGCACCGCAGATACGGGTGAATACTATCGCTCCCTCGCTGACTGACACTCCTTTGGCGGAGCAGTTTCTGTCTACTGAACAGAAACGGAAACTTGCTGCAGAGCGACACCCTCTGCAGCGTTATGGGAAACCGGAAGATTGCGCAAACCTTGCGGTTTTCCTCCTTGGAGAGGAGTCATCGTGGATAACGGGACAGGTTTTTCACGTCGATGGCGGGATGTCATCTATCAAATGATTGAGCATCTCTAATTTCTATTGAATCACAATCATTACTTCATTCCGCCTCATAAAAGGCGGTGTCCAGGGAGGATTATAGAGCGCCAGTTGATAGGATGAAATTATCCGGTAACCATCACCTGTAAGGAGTTCCTCGAGCCTGACGCGTTTTTTCTCTATCCGCTCATTAGTGGCATATCCGGCGAACCTCAGAACCGCAACTTTTTTCTTCTCTCTCTCAACTAATGTGACTGCAGAATCAGAAGGAGCCGGAAGCGTCTCCGGGGTGTAGTTCTTCGGCATCATGAAAGATATGGAATGGGAACCCTCCCTCTCTTCCTGCATAACCGGAGCAGTCATTGCAATTTTTTCAGACCCCTCCTCTGGCTGCTGAGTAACGGGTGCGGTCATTTTTATTGACTCCTGTGATTTGTTATTTCCCGATATGTAGTCAAAAAGTATTTTAAAACCTCTTCCAAGTGCCTCTTTCCGTGTTCCCTCAACTACGACTTCGGCTGCAAGATAGGAATCGTACTCTCTGATTTCATACCCGTGATGTTTCTTCAGGACAATGTACGAGGGATGCTCGATTCCCCGGACAGAAAGATAACTGTAACCAATCCAGACAATTCCAAATATGATCAGGACAATAACGATCATGAATCCCTGCTTTCTCACTCTTATTTCTCGTTTGTATATTTACTGCTAACGCTTCCAGGATCGCGTGACAGTTTTTTTAATTCTCGCAGAAAATCTTTGTTCTCAGGCACACCCTTCTGAATAAAGCGCACAATCCCTTTTTTATCAATGAGATAGGTAATTCTGCTGCTGCCGTATACATCTTTTATCTGTCTTTCGCTATCTGATATGAGAGGGAATGTAATGTCGTATTCTTTCGCGAATTTCATATGTGTTTCCATGCTGTCGCCGCTCACTCCCAATATCTGTGCCTCAAGACGCTCAAACTTTTCCAGGTCACGCTGGAAAGATTGCATTTCACCCGTTCAGACCGGGGTGAAGTCAGCGTAATACAGGGCCAGTACTACGTGTTTGTTCCCTTTAAATTCAGACAGTATGACAGTGCCGTGTGTTGAAACAGCCTCAAAGCCGGGGGCTTCTTCTCCCATACTCAATGCAGTAGATATTGCCGGAACAGACATGATGATTACCAGAGTTACCGCAGTTATAATTTTTTTCACCTTATCACCTCCCATTTATTTAATAATATACCCTTCACATTCTTGTATAAACATGATGCATATCATATCAGGCTCTGCCCCAGGCAGCAAAGAGCGGATCCATCTCCTCGATCTGCCCGGCGTACCGGTCATCCCGGGAACGCTCCAATCCCCGCTCCACCTGACTGTGAAGATCAGAAAATCCTGCTTTACTAAGTAACTGGAGTACCCACCCAAGGCGTTCTGCAGGATGGAGCTCAGTCCATAACCTGATCGCCTTTGGTGAAAAATAGCGGTTGGAAAATGTCACGATAACAAGACCTCCGGGCTTCAGAATTCTTCTGATTTCAGCAAATATACGCTCAGGTTCGATAAGGTATTCTATTGAAACCGTGTTTACCACAGCATGAAAAACCCCGTCGTCAAAGGGCAGCTCAGGATTCGCGTTTAAGTCATGAACTACATGTGCATGCAGCTGGGGATTATCGTTCATCTCGAGGGAATTCATTCCCAGGCCTGTTGCCTTGAGTATCTTTTCCGGAAGATGAGAACGCCAGCTGCTCATCAGATCAAGAACGGAATCAGCATCATGCAGCATGCTGCTATATAGAGCCCTTATACGGGAAATACATGTCTGGTCAACGTGAGTCACATTGCGCGGCTTCTCATAAAAAATAGTGTCATCAGAGGAGTCCGTGCGGTCATAGGCGTGAGGAATCGAATAGTCTGTATCCCTTTCCTTCAGTGGAGCATCCATGCCGGCCCATTCGAGAATCAACGAGGACTCTCCCACAGCAGAACTTTCATCCCGACAGGAAATAGTTTTTATCCTGACCTTTTTGCCCGCAAGGGGATGATTGAAGTCTATAGTGAATGATCTTTCATCAATTCCCGTTATGCGGAATATTTTAGCAGGCGAATTGAAAGAACCCTTTAATATTTCTATCGGGTAAAAACGGCCGTACTTAAGGGGAGTCATATTCAGGTCAAATGAAGATGGAGGTAACGTTATGACTAATTCCTTTTTAAAGGTGGGAACAGAGACATGATGTCCTGCATGCTGATCGTCAGTCCACAGTATATGACAGTGCTGTCCAAGACAGGACGTAAAACTCAGTTTTTGCTTAACAGGCATATCATAAACATATCATATATCTCTTTTAATGTTTGTTTTTAAACATCGTGCATTGTTTTTTTCTGGCGAAGTGACCATTGAGAGCTGAATACTGCATTTTTGCTTTGCCTGACTTGATATCACTATAAAATTCATACAATTTTTGCTGAGCCTTTTCTCCTTCACAATTATTTCATGATTGAGATTTATTATAAGAGTGAGCCTGGTTCTTGGAAGAGAGAGCCAGTAAAGGAAAGGATAAAGCTATCAAAACAATAAATCATGATAAAAAAACAGATCAAATCAGGGGGCAACGCAAGAAGATGCTTCATAATACTTTTTCTTGCCCTGTTAATAGTTGTTGCAGGCACACCTGCCTATTCTTTCACACCGGGGGTGCTGGACACAGAGGCTCTTCAGAAGACAAATGAAAGCTGTATGACCGCGCAATGTCACGGAGAGCTGCAGGACCGGAAGTTTGTTCACGGACCGGTTTCTGCCGGTGAATGTACCATCTGTCATGGGGAATCACCAAACCACAAAGACAGGCCTGAGGATTATGCATTTAATCAAATTCAGGATTCTTCAAAAATATGTTATACCTGTCACGAACCATTTCAGGAGAAAGCCTTCACTCACAGCCCAACAGGTGAAGGAGAGTGCACGGCCTGTCACGATCCTCATGGATCATCGAACAAGTTCCAGCTCCTTTCCAGGGGAAGTAACCTCTGTTTTACCTGCCATGATGAAGACATCGTGGGAGGGAAATATGCACATGGTCCAGCAGCGGTGGGCGGATGTATTACCTGTCATGATCCCCATACTGCTGATTACGCTCATAATCTGAGGGCCAAGGGGTCAGATCTTTGCTATACCTGCCACACGGAAAAGAGAGAAGCCATTCATACTGCTGAATTTGTCCATAAACCCGTATCAGAGGATTGTACCAGCTGCCACAATCCCCACTCTTCTCAGGAGAAATACATGCTTCTTAGTAAAGTGCCAACGTTGTGCCTGGATTGTCATGAAGATCAAAAAAATAAAATAGAATCAGCAACAGTAAAGCACGATGCACTTGAAATAGACAGGACCTGCCTGAACTGTCATGATGCCCATATGTCAAACATTGCGAAGAACCTGACCATGGAACCGATGGATCTCTGCATGAACTGTCACGACAGGGTCTATGAGAAAGAAAAGGGGCGAGATATTGTAAACATGGAGAAGTGGCTGGCAGAGAACAGTGATCACCACGGCCCCATAAAACAGAAAGACTGCTCAGGATGTCACAACCCCCACGGGTCAGAGAATTTCAGAATATTACGGGATACCTATCCCGCGACCTTTTACATGCCCTTTGCAGTGGAGAACTACAGCCTCTGTTTTAGCTGCCACGAGAAGACCCTCGTTCTCGAGCCGGAAACAACGCAACTGACGAACTTCAGAAACGGGAACCAGAACCTCCATTTCACCCATGTAAACAAGAAAGGGAAAGGAAGGACCTGCCGTGCCTGTCATGAAACCCATGGGAGTAATTATCCCAAACATATACGTGAAGCTGTTCCCTTTGGTTCATGGGACATGCCGGTGGAATTTCAGAAGACCGAGACAGGAGGAAGCTGTACGAGCGGCTGCCACCAGGAGAAAAAATACGACAGGGTAAACAGGGAGAAGAACAGACATGATCTCGTTTCATGACTTGATGCAGGACCATAGTTCGGTTCCCGATCATACGGAACCTTAACAAAGAAAGAATATGAAATGAACAGTATGAAAGAGCGAAGGAAATCATAACGGCCCATCGGCAGGTTCTTGAAGAGGGGGCGGAAGAACAGGGGCTCAGCAACCTTCAAATGGAGAGAAACGCGCTCCTATCTGAGGTGGGAAACTCCGGTGCTCGGCATTAATTCGGAAAGCAGGGATTCGCCCTTCATGCCCGGCTGTCAGGCGATTTTCACAGTGGATTCACCGAAAAATCAATTCTATCTTTATGGATAGATATTAAGAATTACCGCTTTAAAGCTTTAACATTCCGGTTCCAGCGGCGGCGATACGCCATCCGCTGGAACTGGTTGTTATTTGCCGCCCTGTCATAAGCCCTCGAAGATGTTTCTACCACGATCAGGCGAGGTCGAAACGGTCAAGGTTCATTACTTTGTTCCACACTGCTACAAAGTCGTGCAGGAACTTCTTCTGAGAGTCCTCACATGCGTATACTTCCGCCAAGGCCCGGAGCTGGGAGTTCGAACCGAAGATGAGGTCAACACGGGTGCCGGTCCATTTGAGCTCGCCTGTTGCGCGGTCATGACCCTCGAACACGTCGTCGGCGTCCGAGGCCGCCTTCCACGTGGTGCTCATGTCGAGCAGATTCACGAAGAAGTCATTGGTGAGCGTCTCTGGCCGCTTGGTGAAGACGCCGTGCTGGGACTGTCCGAAGTTGGCGCTCAAGACGCGCATGCCGCCAACGAGAACCGTCATCTCAGGAGCGGTCAGCGTCAGCAATTGCGCCCGATCAACCAGCAGCTCCTCTGCCGATACGGAGTATTTGGTTTTAAGGTAGTTACGGAACCCATCTGTCTCCGGTTCGAGTGCAGCGAAAGACTTCACGTCGGTCTGCTCCTGAGCTGCATCGGTGCGTCCCGGCGTGAAGGGAACGGTCAGATCGTGGCCGGCATTCTTCGCAGCTTGTTCGACACCTGCGCATCCGCCCAGGACAATCAAGTCTGCGAGGGAAACCATTTTCCCTCCTGACTGCGCGCTGTTGAACTCCTTTTGGATTCCCTCAAGAGACTTCAGCACAGTCTTAAGTTTGGTCGGCTGGTTGACTTCCCAATCCTTCTGCGGGGCGAGACGAATGCGTGCCCCGTTCGCCCCTCCGCGCTTGTCGGAGCCGCGGAACGTGGATGCCGACGCCCAGGCGGTTGAGACCAGTTGGGAGACAGACAGACCCGAAGCGAGTATCTTGCCCTTAAGGGAAGCGATGTCCTGTTTGTCAATCAATTTATGAGTGGCCGCAGGGAGAGGGTCTTGCCACAGGAGTTCTTCTTCAGGTACTTCTGCGCCGAGATAGCGTGCGAGCGGACCCATGTCGCGGTGGGTCAGCTTGAACCATGCCCTGGCGAAGGCGTCCGCGAACTCCTCGGGGTTATCGCGGAAACGCCGTGAGATCGGCTCGTAGATAGAGTCAAATCGCATCGAGAGGTCCGCTGTGGTCATCATCGGCCGGTGCTTCTTCGTAGGGTCGTGGGCGTCAACCACCATGTCTTCTTCAGCCACGTCCTTGGCCAGCCACTGATTCGCGCCGGCCGGGCTTTTGACCAGTTCCCACTCGTATTTGAACAGAATTTTCAGATAGCCCATGTCCCATTTGGTCGGGTTCGGCTTCCAGGCGCCCTCAATGCCGCTGGTGATAGCGTCACCGCCTTTGCCGCTGCCGAAGCTGCTCTTCCAGCCGAGACCCTGCTCTTCAATGCCGGCGGCCTCAGGTTCCGAACCAACAAGCTCCGCATCTCCAGCACCGTGACATTTGCCGAATGTGTGCCCGCCGGCGACGAGAGCGACCGTTTCCTCATCATTCATGCCCATACGTCCAAAAGTTTCGCGAATGTCACGGCCCGACGCAACCGGGTCAGGATTACCGTTCGGTCCTTCCGGGTTTACATAGATCAAGCCCATCTGAACGGCGGCGAGGGGATTCTCGAGTTCCCGGTCACCTGAGTACCGCGTGTCGCCAAGCCACTCTGTCTCAGTCCCCCAGTAAATGTCCTCTTCCGGCTCCCAGACGTCTTCGCGTCCGCCGCCAAAACCGAAGGTCTTGAATCCCATCGATTCCAACGCGCAGTTGCCGGCGAGGATCATCAGGTCGGCCCAGGAAATTTTTTTGCCGTATTTCTGCTTTATCGGCCAGAGCAGCCGACGCGCCTTGTCGAGGTTGGCGTTGTCCGGCCAGCTGTTCACCGGAGCAAAGCGCTGATTGCCGGATCCTGCCCCGCCGCGGCCGTCGCCGGTACGGTAGGTGCCTGCACTGTGCCACGCCATCCGGATGAAGAGCCCTCCGTAGTGGCCATAGTCGGCCGGCCACCAGTCCTGCGATTCGGTCATCAGCTCAAAGAGATCCTTTTTCAGGGCATCAAGGTCGAGACTCTTGAACTCTTCCGCATAGTTGACAGCCTCGCCCATAGGATTGGACAGGGGAGAATGCTGGTGCAGAATATGGATGTTCAGCTGGTTCGGCCACCAGTCCCGGTTCCTCGTGCCACCACCGGTTGCCTGTTTGTTTGCTCCGCCCGTTACCGGGCACTTGCTTTCTTCATTCATAAAGTTTCCTCCTTTCATTGTCTGAACTTATGAACCGTGCTGCTATGAAAATAGTACTTAGGTGCTCAT
This sequence comes from Thermodesulfovibrionia bacterium, assembly GCA_947259645.1. Taxonomy (GTDB): domain Bacteria; phylum Nitrospirota; class Thermodesulfovibrionia; order UBA6902; family UBA6902; genus Glo-13. The sequence goes on from CAMYND010000020.1 coordinate 21,037, forward strand.
ATTTTTTATCCAAAAGCCTTTCGCCCTAAAAAGGGGGCACGTCCTTTCTTATGTGTAAGTATCTTGTGGATACTTTTTATCGGTACCCTATATTTTCAGTCTTACCCTTATGACAGGTAGTGCATTCAAACCCGAATTTTTTCACAATAATATGATGATAGGAATGCTCTCCTTCATTCGGCTTGAACTTGCGATATCGCGAAACCTCTTTTGTCCCCTGATGACAGGCATAACATGTCTCCATTGCAGACTCCCACACTTTGATAGATTGCTGCCTGTCCTTTGCCATGAGAGCTTCCCTGAGGTCTTTAAATACCAGTTTGTTTCTTTTCTGAGCAACCTTCAGCATATCTGGAGACAGATTTTCTTTATTACTAATTGCCAGTATCACCGGTTTGCCGCATCCCCTTACTCCTTCCGGATTATCAAGCGAGAATAATGCCTCATCAAGGTTTCCCTTCTCAATCAGGAGCCGGGTTTTTACAAAGTTGAAATATCCCTTGTATGCGCCTGATTTAAAATAGAGTCGCTTGTTTGCCAGATAAAAGGCTGCCTTCCGGTCTGAGACAAACATGAGATCCCTGCCTTCAGCTAATCCATCCTTAATGACTTCTATAAATGAACCCTCTCCTTTCAGCCTGCTCTTCAACTGATCATAGATAATGTTATTTTTCCCAACCACTACCAGATTGTGGGCTTTTATATCCTCATCTGAGATATCTTTATCGAGAATAATCGGGGGAAGGTTTTTATTCTGCTTTATCTTTTCAACAGATGTTCCCGGTTCCTGCGACCACTGCCCGATCATATAGGCCATACTGGCAACCTGGATGAACAGCTCCGGTGATTCTTTCTCTCCAATAACAATAAGCGCATAGGGGACAAGAGCTTCTACTTCAAGGGGAGTCCCCATAAATGTTTTGCTGATTTGCAGATACTGAAATGTCCTGTCTGATACAGGTGTCGGTAATATTTGGAGCTTTCCGCCTGCATTGGACTGGGAAATCCCCATGAATATACAAATCAGCAACAGACTCAGTCCCTTTTTCATTTTTTCCTCCATGCTCGTTTCACATCATCACTTATGAATCGATTCACCTGAAATCCTTAGTGAAAATTATATCTCATTTTTTGCCTTATGGCTACTCAACCATGAGAAACATCAACCCGGGACTGCTATATTCTGACCGCACCGGAATGTCAGGCCGGTCGTACGAGTTAAAGGGTGATAGCCCACCCTCACAATACTCTTCTCCGGAAGATCGAATGGGAGCCTTACGGTAAAGTGTGATTCCCGCGTTCCCTTTCTTCGAATAATATTGGGAACATATCCTGTACTGATTTGTTCAATTATTTGTCCTTCGGGACCGATCACTGCTATATCAACATGGCCGCCGCTTTCAAAAACAGTAGATTTCAACTTTACACTCCCTATAATAACAGTGATTTCGCCATCAATATAAACATTTGATTTGGAAACAAATATATTACGGGAAGACGAGGGAATAATTTCCAGATTCACTGCTCCTGTTTTCACGAGGTTCAACCCGCTTGTTGCACATGCAGATACTCCCATTACAAGTATTAAGATTAATATCGACGTCAGGGATTTTTTATATTTTTTCTCCATTAGAGTAACTCCTTACAGTTAATTTCTTACTACACTATTGTTCTTTCCCGGGCCTCAATCCTTCCGGGACAATATTTACCCGCGCCCGCTTCATGTCCGGTTACCTCTCCTTTTCAGGGATGAATCCATCTGAAAGTGTCTTCATGAAAGCCACTATTGCCTCTTCCTCGTCATCGGTAAGTCCAAGATTACCTAACTCATCCCTGTTCATATTCTCCTTAACTTCTGCCTCGGGCCAGCACCCTTTTGCCAGGGCATGTGACTCGATATACAGACCTGAGCAGGAAGGTTTTACATCTCTTGTATTATAGAAGTGGACGAGCCCCTTCAGGGTCTTGAAATAGCCATTATGCATATATGATTTAACAAATTCTTTATCCGGGCGTTTGTCCGCGTTTCTCAAAGTAGGGACTTTCTGTTTCCCCATGTTCTCCTGAGCCAGTTTTTGCCATGCTTCTGGATTCTCCGGTTTTTCCAGGAATCCTCCCAGGCCCTTGTCAATGAAGACAGGATTCACATCATATGCAGGGTTTTCCGGATTGACTGGAACTCCCAGGTTATCAAATGAAAAGTCCGTAAAGAGAGGCTTCTTTCCCTCTGAGATATGGCAATCAGCGCATTTCCCCTTTTCATTGAACAACTCCAGCCCCTTCATCTCCTTATGAGTCAGTTCAACTTCCCCTTTCAAATAATAATCAAATTTTGATGTATAGGGATTAACTTCCGGGGAAGCCTCATATGCGGCAATAGCCAAAGCGATAGCATCGTATGCCTTCTCAACTTTGTTCCTCTCTTTTTTAGAAAGGACAATCTTCTTTTCCTGATCACATTGACTGTCAATATCACGGGGCCATTCAATACTGCACTCTCCGGGATTCACCCTCTTAAGGGAGATGGGATAATTCGCATTACAAACCCGGTGCACTACACATGCCGCATCGGTAAGTGCCTGCTCTACGGGATTCAGGAAAGGACCCTGTGCCTGATCTGCTGCCGCGTTTCCCAGTTTTTCCCCGGTGGCACGGCCATCCCAGAAATTACCTCCAATAAACAGTCCCTCTCTCTTATTAAAGTGAAATATTGGACTGACAGCAGCATATGCTGCTGTCGGAGGCTTCCGGTCTCCAAACCGAATCTTTATAGAGCCATTGTACGCGGCTCCGTGTGTATTTATCCCGCTGTCAGGTCCTGTCCATCCTGTTGCAGGATCATGACAGGTAGCACAGGACTGGTTCCTGTTGATCGAGAGATTTTCGTCAAAAAATATGGACTTCCCCAGCTCCTCATTCGGTGTAAGTTTGTGCGCTGCTTCAGTCACTGTGGAAACATTGAGTGTTATGGCTGCTATAAATATAACCATACATTTAATCATTTTTTTGCTCATTATGTTATAACTCCTTTTTCTCACTCTCGCTCCGCTCATTGCACGGCCCGTATATACACTTATCATGTCTAATTTGTACTCAACCACCAGTTATTCCACTGTTCATGATCCGTCCCGAAATCCTGTTCTGTTATCTTCTTCAGCGCTTCAGCCGCATGATCACAGCACTCATCATCATTGAGCGCAGTAATCAACGCACCTACTGCCTTTGGATCCCTGATCTCTCCCAGGGCCCATGCAGCATGGGTTTTAACAACCTGTTTTTTACCGTTTAATAAATCAACCAGGGGATTTACGGCTTTCGCGTCTCTTATTTCACCTAGTGCCTGAACAATATGACTCTGAACAAATTCATCTTCATCATTCAATGCTGCAATGAGCGGTTCTACTGCCGCGCTTTGCTTTATTTTGCCGAGAGCTTCTGCCGCATATGCCCTGACATAGATGTTGTCGTCCTTGAGTGCCTTTATCAGCGGGATTGTACCTTCCGGGTCACCCAGCTCTCCCAGATCCTGAGCTGTGTTTGCCCGCACAAATGGATCGTTACTCTTGAGCATCGATGTCATTACATCTATTTCGCTCAGTTCAATGGCTGCCATACTGGCGGCATTGAACGCTCTGTTTTGTAAAGCTGCATATGATAAGCTCGCTGTAGCGAGCATCACCATAATTATAAGGGTTGATATGATATTTTTCTTTTTCATGATTCTTCACTCCTTTCAGGTTTTGTTTAATAATCTATTCGCAAAGGCCGTGCCAGAAGGATTTATATAATGATATTATGAGATTGTGATAATTTGTTATTAATTCAGGAGATGCAAATATTGCATCTGGATGCAATGATTGCATTTGTAGAGAATTTCAGAAGAGATGAAAGAGAAGAAATTTATGAATTACTTATTGACGAATTATACTCCTGTATGAAAATATACTGATGAATATTCAAACTAAAGAACGAAGACTCATTGCTGCAACAGTACGGTTTTTGTATTCACCGCCTTCAAGAATATGTAATCCGAAAATAGCAAACACGATGTTCATTGCTATCGCAATTAAAAGCGATAACCAGACGGCCCAAGGTCTCAACGTCCATATGACTGCTCCCGCAGCAAGTACACTTTACTTTATCAGAGCTATTATTTCATCAGATGACAATACGCTGCCGACTGACTTTACATCTCCATCAACAACAAACCCCGGAGTCATCATGATGCCGTAATCCGTAATTTTATTGATATCTTCAACTTTGATAACTTCAGCTTCCAGTCCCATAGCTTTTATAGCTTTTTCTGTATTTTCATAGAGTTGCCTGCATTTAGGACATCCCGATCCCAGTATTTCTATTTTCATAATAACCTCCTGTTTTATCCGGCGATGCTGCCGAATATAATTCCGCTTATAGTTGCCATTACAACAACCAGACTTACATATACTATCGTTTTTTGAGTTCCAATAACGCCTCTGATTACCAGCATGTTCGGCAGGCTCAATGCCGGTCCTGCCAGCAGCAGTGCCAATGCCGGTCCTTTGCCCATGCCGGAGCTGATAAGCCCCTGCAAAATAGGCACTTCCGTTAAAGTTGCGAAATACATAAACGCCCCTGCTATGGATGCAATAAAATTGGCTGCCAGAGAGTTCCCGCCAACTGCATCTGATATGATCTGTGATGGTATCAATCCTTCCTCTCCAGGTCGTCCGAGCAAAAGGCCGGCGATCAATACACCGAAAAGCAGAAAAGGCATGATCTGCTTTGCAAACACCCATGATGATGCAATCCATTCGCTCCGCTCTTCCTTTTTAAACCATGAGACCAGCATAACAGTAATCAGGACAAGCAGCACGGTTGATATATACCATTTAGCATTGTAGATCAATGACCAGAAGCTGTGTTCTCCCGCCTGAGGCTCTACCCAGTTGGCAAATATAAGTAATGCGACCATAGCCGAGAAATAGAACGCATCCTGTAATATCGATCGTGATGAGTGTTGTTCGCCTGCCAGTAATTCCCCTGGATTTTTTCTTGATCGTTCTTCCTTTCTAAAAATAAGGTGCATTAAAAGACCCACGACAACACTGAACACTACAGAACCGATTACCCGCGCAATGCCCAGCTCCCAGCCGAGTATACGGGCGGTCAATATAATAGCCAGCACATTTATGGCAGGACCGGAGTAGAGGAACGCAGTGGCCGGTCCCAATCCTGCCCCTCTTTTATATATTCCTGAAAACAGTGGCAGCACGGTACAGGAACAAACGGCAAGGATCGTTCCGGAGACTGATGCTACTCCATATGCAAGGAATTTATTGGCCTTTGCCCCGAAATATTTAATAACTGAGGCCTGGCTTACAAATACTGAAATGGCCCCGGCAATGAGAAACGCCGGCACCAGGCAAAGCAGCACATGCTCACGGGCATACCATTTCACGAGGGCTAATGCCTCATACAGGGGATTCCTGAACGGCAGCATCTCTACGGGGAGATAAAAACAGCCGAGAAATGCGGCTATCATCAATAGTAGTTTCCACTGTTCTTTCACTTCTTGCCCCTTCTGATAATCTTACAATTACCCCCCTCAATCCGTATAGCTTTCACATTCACGAGGGCATCGGCTATCTTTTGATGACCAGAACTGAGAATCCTTGAGATTGTGGAACGGTGGACCTTCATTTTTTCTGCTGCCTCTTCCTGGGTCAAACCTTCCAAATCCGAGAGACGTACTGCTTCATACTCATCCATTGTCAGTACAACTTCCTCCAGCTCTTCCAATGGTCTGCACTGCGGCTTGAAGCATTTCTCCCCGGGTTCACATTTTACCCATCTTGTTTTTTTAGGCCTCATGATGTCACCCTTCCAGTATTGCACATATGTGCATATTATCATTGTACTTCATTCATGTCAAACGGCTTTCCCCAAAAGCCACTATATTGAGAGGCACAAAATCCATGCCCCAATTCTCGTTATCAGCCAGTAATAAAGGAGATCAAGAAAGAGTAATAAAGAGTTGATGTTGAATCAATATACAACAGGGTGTTTTCTGTCTATACAGATGCCTTAGTGAATAATTTTATTGATGGTTATGAGCTGGCTATGGCGAGAATGTTTAACACGCATCAGGAGAGCTTATTTGGTAAATATGTTGTTAAATGGTATTTCTTAAGAAAATTTCTGGTGTGCCTATGGGCCATTCTGTTTACCGCAGTCGTTTTCAATTTGCCACTCCTTCCTGAAAGAACTCCATCCTGTCTTCAGGCTCTACAGCAAACAATGGGATGCCTGGGGGACATGGCAGTAAATAGCGGTTATTTCCGTGCAATGTATTTGTCTGTTTTTGTGGCATTTCTGTTTACGAAAGTAAGCGTACTATTTAGAATCATGGATAAAACACTGCTCCAGCTGACCGTGGTATAGTTCTCCCTCTCTAATTCAATGAAGGAGCTTATCTTCAGACTGTTTGACAGTTAATTTTATTTTTTCATAAATATTTTCTTTGCTGTATCGAACTGCTTTGAAAACAGGCTTTTAAGCGGAGATTGTTTTATCATTTCTGATTCTACCATTTTCAATTCTATCATCGTCAGCAGAAAAATAACTTCTCTACTGAGTCGCTGCACTTCCTGAAAATCGCCCATGGCCTGCTCATCGGGTTGAGTACGTGGATTTGAGCTATTGTGCCATTGAGTTACCTTTTCTGCGGCTAAATGAAATAATTTATGTTCTCTTTCCAATACCTGAATCTCGGGTATCATTTTATATATTTCACTGGCTGAACCGTAAAGCCACCTGCCCAGGTCACATTTTTTATATGAGTCAATTCTGATATGCTCACTTTTTTTCTGAAGCGCAGCCTCAAGCTGCAGTTCCCACTTTAAATGGGTAAGCCGTGCCACTGAAATATCTATCATTTCTACCAGTCTTCTTTTAGGTATTTTATTGTAAACTTTATTGTATCCGGTCTGTTCTTTCTAGAATTTTATTAACCATATCTTATAGTGATTCTGTGCAAGTAACTTCTTCATTTTATAGTATCTGTCTATGGTACAGTTAATTGCTGTTAATAACTGGTTCGGTGAAGACAGAGCTTGATTTGCCGAAATAATCCAGTAATAAGAGCTCCAACGATGTTTCATCAGTTTTTCTTGTGTCTATGCCAAAGCGATGAAACATTAACCCCGGCCCCTTGTCATGCAGATCTTCCCTGCAGCACACGGTATCCGCCCCGCTGTCAATGATGTACTCAGCCAATTTAATCCCTCTGTTTTTTTCATCACCCTGATAAGGATTGATTTCCGTTTTTACATCTGCAGATTGCCTTGTCTCCCTGTCATACTTCAGAGAGGTGAAATGGGTTGATTTGCCAAAATAGTCTGATATTTTCTTTCCGCTTTCATCAGTGGGAACATATATCAATACTACTGCTGGAAACTCATGCGTATAATGAATGAACACCGTATCAATAGTGCTGTCATATTCCTTGAGATTTGCTTCGATAACAGAAACCATATCATTCGCCTGATTTACATCATAGGCTTTTAATCCGATCTTCAGATCGAGAAATCTGAAGCTTCCGGCATTTCTTCCTCTTATGGAATGTACCATCAAGACACCGGGCTGCCTGGCAATTATTTTACTATACCCCTCAAGCTTATCAGACCGCATGGAAACATCAAGCAGGACCCTGATATTGTCCCATAGTATCTCAACCCCTATTTTTGCAATTATGACGGCAACAAATAAGGCGGCCCACCTGTCAAGGTTAAAACCAAAGAGGGACCCTATAAGCCCTGCCAGTACAACTGATGATGAGTAGACATCTGAAACCGTATGGTTCCCGCTCGCCTCTATGCCCGGTGAGTTTATGAGCCTCCCGGTTTTTGCTTCAAAGCGACCCCAAAAGAAATCAAGAGCCATTCCCAATATAACCGCTGCTATACCTACGGGAATATTTTTCGGCAGAGTGGTTTTTCCGGAAAAGAATATCTGCAGCACCTCGTAGGCGCCGTACAAAATAGCAAATCCAATGGCAAGAGCCATCAGGTTTTCTATTTTGTAAAATCCATAGGGGAACTTTTTAAACTTACGGGGGGCAATCCTGACACCTATCCAGACAAGAAGGGAGCCGGCTACATCAGCTGCCGAGTGGATCGTATCTGCAAGCATGCCAGCGCTGCCGGTATAAATGGCCGCAGTTAATTTTATTCCACTTTCAACAAGGGATTCGAAGGCAGATATCAGGACGACCCATTTCCTCCGGAATTCCTTCTGTTTTACTGTAAGTTCCATCTGTTTATTCCTGTTCAATTTGCCGTAACGCAATAATAAAAAAAGATTAATTTCAGATAAATTTAGTTTTTTATCCCATATTCCTTAATCTTGTATTGGAGGGACCTTAATGAGATGCCAAGAACATCGGCTGCCTGCTTTCTGTTACCGCCTGTCTGCTCCAGCGCATCATCTATTGCCCTTTTTTCCATATCTACGAGTTTCCCCCCGAACCTCACCCTTTGAGACCCGTCATTTACGAGAACCTTTGTCATATCAAGTTCGTCTCCTTTTGAGAGTATGACCGCCCTTTCCAGTACATTCTTCAGTTCTCTTACGTTCCCCGGCCAGGGATTTGAAACTATTTTTTCCATGTTCCTGTCTGATATTCTGCTTATTCTCTTTCCGATCCTCGCAGATATCAGACTGACAAGATATTCCGTAATGGCAGGCAGATATTTCCGCCTCTCTCTTAAAGGTTTCAGTTTCAGCGGAAAAACATTCAGCCTGAAAAACAGGTCCTCACGGAATGTCCCTTGAGACACTTCATCCTGGAGGTTTCTGTTGGTTGCACATATAACTCTTGCATCGGATTTCTGGGTAACATTGCTGCCTACCCTTTCAAACGATCCGGACTCAAGCACCCTCAGAAGTTTTGCCTGTAATTTGCTATCCATTTCTGATATCTCATCAAGGAAAATGGTCCCGCTCGCAGCAAGCTCAAATTTCCCCTTTCTTGACGAAACAGCGCCAGTAAATGAGCCTTTTTCATGACCAAAAAACTCACTCTCAAGAAGGTTGTCCGGGACAGATGCACAATTTACCTCCACGAACGGCCCTCTCCTGTTGCTAACTTTATGTATTACCTGGGCAATGAGACTCTTGCCTGTGCCGGTCTCACCTGTCAAAAGCACCGTTGTGTCCGCAGGCGCAACAGCCTTGATCTCTTCCAGCAGCTCTTCCATCCCCGCAAACAGGATCTCCAGTGGGGGCACACCCTTAAGAAGCTCTGATTTCAGCGCCATGTTTTCTATTATCAGTCGTCTCCTCTCATATGCCTTTCTGATTGCATGCCTGAGTTCTTCGGGCTCTTTCAACGGCTTAAGAATATACTCAAGGGCCCCCATCTTCATTGATTTTATAGCTGTATCGATTGTCCCGTAAGCAGTCATGATAATGTAATCCGTATCATTATCTGTCTGTTTGTACTTTTCCATCAAGGCCATCCCATCCATTACCGGCATTTTCAGGTCTGTGATTATCAGGTGCGGTTTGAAAATTTCCGCTACTCTCAAAGCTTCTTTCCCGTCTCCCGCGGATTTTACGCTGTACCCTTCCTCTTCAATAATTCTCTTCAGTAAGAGGAGAATGGATTTTTCATCATCAACTATCAATATCCTGTAATTCGCCGCGCTCATTTCAATATTCTCTCAAAAGACAGAAGTACCATGGTTCCTGTATTTTCTTCACTTTCGATATGAACTGAACCATGAATGGCCCTGGCAAAATTATACACAATTGCAAGGCCGAGACCTGTGCCGCGTGCTTTTGTAGTAAAGAATGGGTTCATGGCATTTTTCAAAGCCTCTTTATCCATCCCCTTTCCCGAATCTTTAACTGATATATAAATGATATCATCCTTTTCGTATGCATTAATCTCAACAAGCCCGTCTCTTTCTATTGAGTCCACTGCATTTTGCAGTATGTTTATAAGTATATGCCGTATTTTCTCCTTGTCGCTAAGAATCATCTCATTTTGTAACCTGATGCTCTTTCGAATAGTTACTGACCCGGAACCTGCAGTAAACAGTCTCTCTACTTCCTGCATCAGTTCAGTTAATGAAAATTGTTCGGTATTTACCTTCCCCGTGTGTGAATACGTCAGCAGATCGTCAGTGAGACTCTCAAGTCGTTGCGACTCATCTATAATTACTCTAAGCCCCTCTTCATTTGACATGTCCCGATTTTTCTCATTAATAAACTGTGCAAACCCCTTAATGGCACTGAGCGGACTTCTGATTTCATGGGCAAGCACAGCCGCCATCTCACCGAGCATGGTAAAGTGTTTTTTCTCGACTTCTTTCCTCTGAAACTCATCAATCCTTTTAGAATATCGGTAATAGGCAAAAGCCAGCATCCAGAGAAATCCCATTACTATCACGGCTGTAATAGCATGAATCTTTGCATGCCTTAAAGCATTTTCTGCGGAATATTTATGCAAAGCAATCCTGAGAAGATGAATTGAAGGAGAAAGGGAATGAATATGTACAGGGATATCCATAATATATACCATCTCCCCCGTTTCAAGGTCAGTATAGGATGAAACGGGTCCCGCGTTTTCTAATGATTTTGCAATGTCAGGATCATCAACTGTTTCTCCTACCAGCCTTTTGCTGGAATGCAGAAGGATTTTCCCGTCTTTGTTATAAAGGGCAATGAATGCAATCTCTTCCCACGGCTGTATCTTAACGATATCAAGAAAAAGCTCTTCATCTAGCCCCGTACGCTTAAGGGCCTGGTCAAGAGTAATTCCAATGAAGTAGGCGGTAGAGTTTAAAATGTCTGCTGATGATCGTTTTGCAGCGTTATATTGAGCTACGCTGTTAAAGACAGCAAACGCAGTAAATATAAGAGCAAATAAATATATAAGAGCGTACCGGGGCTTCATGAATTTCAGTACCAGCATTAAGACCCTGAACCGCAAAGATAACTATTCATAGTTCATTCTTCGATTGACAATCGAGATTGTCATAATTATAGCAGAGTTTATTGTTAACAATTACTGCATGGGATTTGACAGGATCATGTTGGGGATTCACCTGTTATTCAGTCGAATCGGGGAATAATCATAACAACAGGGCACGGCATGCCGTGCCCCTACATTTATTTCTTCATCTTCTCTTGTCTCACCTCATCCTTGATCCATCTCACATGACCTCTTCCCAGGCCTTTCACTTCACAGCCAAGCTCAAAGTATCTGCGGATCTTGTCATCATCAAGAATGCCGAAACAGTCTATGACAGCAAAGGTATTGCCGACCATCTTGAATACTTTGTCAGGATCAAGGTCCAGGTACGCCTCATGGCGGACCGCAAGAATAATCGCGTCTGCACCCTTAAACGCTTTTTTGAGGTCTTCCTCAGGCTTCAGATTTTTAAGTTTATCCTGGTTTCTGAAAAAACGGGAGAGGCTGTATCCTTTCTTCGGATATTCATCCTGCTTTTCAAATTCCCACCAGTGACTGAGGTACGGGTCATGGACCTTCATTTCAGCTCCCATCTCAGTCAGCCGCCTTACGATAACCTCAGAACCGCTGTACCGGGTATCTCCCACGTCTTCCCTGTATGACGCGCCCAGAAGAAGTATGTCTGCCGCTGCGATCTGCTTGTTCATATTCCGCAAGGCATCACGCACAAGCTGCCCCACATGAAGGGACCTTGTGTCATTAATATTAATCGCCATGGGAGTGATCTTGAATATATCATCTTCAAATCCGTGTATGTGCTTGTATGCCCATACTCCGAGACCACCGTCTTTCGGGAGGCAATAGCCGCCGATGCCGGGGCCGGGAAATATCATATTGCTGTGGGTGGGCCGCGCCTTGATCGCCTTGATGACCTTGAGGAGGTCAACCCCGTTTCTCTCGGAAAAAAGGCTCCATTCATCAAGAAACGCAAGCATCGCAGCACGGTAGCTGTTTTCAATGATCTTTGCTGTTTCCGACTCGATCGGTCTGTCGAGAACAGTAAGAGGGAATTCATCTGTATTTAAGACATCATGGAGAAATGTTGCCACTCTTTTCTGCGCCTTTTTGTTTATACCGCTGCATACCCTCCAGAAGTCCCTGATACTGGCTACATATTCTTTCCCGGGCATGACCCTTTCATAACTGTGGGCAAGCAGGGGATCTGTTTTAATGCCGCGCTTCTGAAAGGCCTTTTTCATTATAGGGTAGGCTACCTGTTCCGTAGTTCCCGGAGCAACTGTCGTTTCAATAAGGACCAGGGCATCCGGATTTATGTGCTCGGCAATTACCGCCATAGCATTTTCAAGGTGGGACATTTCTGCCCGCCCGTTGTGTACATTCCCGATGGACTCTTTCAGGTAATCGCACTGAATGTCCACGACTACAACATCAGCAAGCGAGAGTGCATCGTATATAAATGTGGCAGTAAGTGTTTTCTTGTCCTTAACACACCGTTCAATCATCGGGGCAAGCTCTTCGTCTTCAGACGTCACCGGGGAAACCCCTCTGTTGAGAACGGGTATCTTCCAGTAACTCCTGGGGCTGGGCCTCTGCATGCCGATAACATATTTATTGGGTTTACCCTTTTTATCCACAGTGTCTGCTACGACCGCCGCCATAGCTGCACCGACAAACCCGACGCCCATAACAACAACGATCTCTCTTTTCTTTTTTCTCTCCCGGCTGACAGCAGACTTCAGCCGCTTCAGCTCTGCGGCATATTCTTTTTTCCCTGGCAGGGCAAATTTTTCGCCGTCAGGGCTGACTGAATATTCAACACTCATTTAGTAATCTCCTTTTTAATATTTCACGTTCTTTTATACAATACATACGGCTTGAAACTCGTATGTCTTTAAATTTCTCGGGTTTTTTATGAAACCACTTTGAATCCTGCTTTTTGAACTGCCTGCTCAAGTGCGTCTTTATTGACTTTTGACTCATCATAGGAAACAACGGCTTCACCAACAGTTACTTCAGCAGATGTAACACCGTCCAGTGCTTCAACTGCCTGTTTAACACTCATGACGCAGTGCTGACAACTCATGCCATCAATTTTTATGGTAGTTCCGCTCATTTCAGCCCTCCTCAAAGTATAAGTTTTTATTATAAAGATCCTGTTATTTTTTTACCGGAACCGGCCTGTCACGCCTCGCATTGACAATGCACAGAAAACCAAATGGTTCGCTATGGGGATTGCTCAACCGGTGCGGGGTATCAGGTTTGATATAGAGCAGATCCAGATACTTTACAACAAGAGTTTTTTTGTTGACCCGTGCCCTGCCCTGACCCCGTATCCCTATAACAACATGTTCATGTTTATGTTTCTCGAAACTGCTGAATCCCCCGGGCTGTATTTCAAAGTACCTGACATGAAATCTGGTAGTCTCCCCGGAAGCCCCTATTAAAACCTGCCTGATTATATCGGACCAGTCATCTCCTTTTTGTTTGTATCTCTCTACCTTGACCCCTTTCCAGGTATAGTCACTCTTAAATGCGTAATGCCTGTTCCGGTGTGCTCTTCTTCTGCTGCTTCGAAGCGGTATTTCACAGGATGATAAATGCCGTTTGTCCGTCATAGTTCCCAGTATAGCCAATAAGAGTTATTTAAACAATTTAAATTGTATTAATAGGCAGTTAAGATAAGGGGCAGTAAAAATATACCTGGCAATTATGAATCGAAAAAACCGGTTCAACTCTGATATTTTTCCCTCTCTGTCTCAATGAATACTCTTCAGGCAATATTTCTTTTCTGAAATCTCTCTCAATGTTTACGCAAAAGAATGAGTGATTGCCCAAATAAATAATAAGATATTGCCGGCAAACTCTTTTGGAACTTCTATAATTTATGTTATATTTCTAGACTATGGACAGGAAATTTATCGAGGAATCAAATAAGTATTTGATGAATACCTATAACCGGGCCCCGATTAACATGCGAAAAGGACGAGGCCTGAAAGTCTGGGACGCAGGAGGCAGGGAATACCTGGATTTTGTTGCCGGTATAGCGGTTAACTGTCTGGGCCATTGTCATCCCAAAGTTGTTATTGCGATACAAAAACAGGCCCAGCGACTCCTTCACGTGTCTAACCTATACCATATAGAGCCTCAAACAGTGCTGGCTAAGCACCTTGTTGAAAATTCCTTCGCGGACAAGGCGTTCTTCTGCAACTCCGGCGCTGAAGCGGTTGAAGGCGCGATTAAACTTGCAAGGAAATACGCCAAAGAGCATATGGCCCCGGAAAAGCATGAAATAATTACAGCATACGGCTCTTTCCACGGAAGGACCTTCGCTGCTTTGACAGCCACAGGCCAGGAGAATTTACAGAAAGGGTTTGAACCACTGTTGCCAGGGTTCAGGCATGTTCCCTTTAATGATATTGAAGCCCTCAGAAAAGCGGTCAATGAGCGGACATGCGCGATTATGCTTGAGCCGATTCAGGGAGAAGGGGGCGTCAAAGTACCCGCTGAAGATTACTTTAAAAAAGTCCGTGAATTGTGTGACAGTCATAATATTTTACTCATACTGGACGAAATTCAGACCGGCATGGGAAGGACGGGGAAGCTCTTTGCCTATGAGCATTTTGATATAAAACCTGACATAATGACACTCGCAAAGGGCCTTGGAGGCGGCATCGCTATCGGAGCGGTTCTTGCCCGTGACGCGATAGCTTCTTCTTTTCAGCCCGGCACTCATGGATCAACCTTTGGCGGCAATCCTCTGGCCTGCGCTGCCGGGATCGCAACAATTGAGACCCTTCTGGAGGACGGTTTCATACTGGAAAACTGTTCCCGTATCGGGAAATATTTTTTCAATAAGCTAAGGGTGCTAAAAAAGGACTTCTCATCGAGTATCATTGATGTGCGGGGCCTGGGTCTCATGATAGGTCTGGAACTGACAATGCCAGGAGGGCCTATTGTGGAAGCATGCGTCAAGAGGGGCATTCTGATTAACTGCACAAGCGGCAGTGTCCTCCGTTTTACTCCGCCCCTGATCGTTGTTGAAAAAGAGATTGACCAGCTCATTGATACCCTTGAAGATATTTTGGAACGTCAATAATAAACTGAGAAGAGAGACTATTTATGAAAAAGGATTTTCTTACAATACTGGATCTTTCGGCAGAAGAACTGGATGCCCTTTTAATACGGGCCTCTGAACTCAAATCAGGCAGGGACAGGACCGCCTGCCCGCTTATCGGAAAGAGCATCGGCCTGCTCTTTGACAAAACATCTACCAGAACAAGGATATCTTTTCAAACC
>CAMYND010000021.1 GCA_947259645.1 Thermodesulfovibrionia bacterium
CCATTTATTATAGGTGAGCTGGCATGTGGCAACATAAAAAACAGAAAAGAAATTATTTCACTTCTTCAGGCACTTCCTCAGACTCTGGTTGCAGAGAGTGACGAAATTCTGACATTTATTGAACATAAAAGACTTATGGGTGTAGGAATCGGACTTATTGATGTTCATTTGTTAGCGTCCGCATTATTGACAAACTTGCCACTATGGACAGCTGACAAGAGATTGCAAACAACTGCATCAAAATTCAATATTTTATATAAATAAAAAGATAACCAGGCATTGGTCTCGAATGCAAGCCAGCGGCGCCCATTTTGAGAGCGGTATTTTATCATATTCACATCGTCCTGTTGCGTGTTATTATTCTCAAGGGCTTGCATCGGACAATTTCACGTTATCTTCATAAAAAAATAGTATTCAAGCTCTATCATGCAATTAATCAAAATATGTTATAATCTTACTAGTAAGAATAATGCATAAATAGGAGAATAAAATGGGACCATTAGCTACAACAAAAATGTCTTCCAAAGGTCAAATTGTCATACCGGAGGATATTAGGAAACGGCTTGGATTAAAGCCCGGAGCACAATTTGTTGTGGTCGGGCAAAATGATGTGGTCATATTAAAGACTATTTCACAGCCGTCTATGACTGAATTTGATCAGCTTATATCTGAGGCACGGAAACAAGCGAAGAAGGCAGGCATAAAAAAGTCAGATATTACATCAGCAATTCAGAAAGTACGAAGGAAAAAGTGAAAATAATACTGGATACCAATGTCTTGATATCTGGGATTTTCTTTGGTGGCTCTCCCTATCAAATTCTTGAGGCTTGGCGGAACAGAAAGCTTGATATTGTTTTATCAGAGGATATATTTACTGAATATCAAAGAGTTTCACTGGAATTGTCTAAACAGATTAAAGAAGTAGATATTTCAATGTTTCTGGATCTTCTCACCGTACACGCTATGTGGATTGATGCTCCGCAACTTCCTGTTTCTGTGTCAACTGACCCGGATGACGATAAGTTCCTTGCATATGCACTGGCGAGCAGATCAAAAATTGTTGTGAGTGGGGATAAACATCTGTTGGACGTATCAGGATATAGAAGTATTGAGGTTGTAAAACCAGCTTTATTTATTGAACTGTATTTAATAAAGAAGAAAAGATAACAATCGATTGGAGTGAATGCGAGATAGCAGAGGCCATTTTGATTTTTGATATTTTATGAGGTTCAAATCAGATTATGAGCTAGTTATTACGCTACATATCTTGCATCACTCACTCTTATGTGACCGGATAAAAAGGATAGAATGAACGAACATTTTGACATAGGCTCGCTATTAGTTATTGTAGTTACGTTTATATTATTTACGGTAGCATTATTTACAAAAGGATTTACTCATGATCTATTGTTAGAAGCGGGCATATTCCTGGTGTCTGTCAAATTAATTTTAATGGCATATAAAAGTAGTGTGGCAAATAAAGAAATAAAGAATGACTTGCAAGAAATAAAGAAAATATTAAAAAAGCACGTAGACTAAAAACACATAACAAATCGTTGGAGATTGAACGAGTACCAGCGGGAACCTTTTTTGCTCTTGATGTTTTGAGGAGTGCAAATCAGTTTTCGGCACGTTATTGAGATTCATGGTACTCGATACTCAACTCGTGCGTTAGAACCATAAAATAAAGACATTGCTTCACACATTGAATTGTGTTATGTTATGTGTAGAAAGGAGGCAATATGGCAACCAATTTAGCATTAGACGATAAACTTATTACTCAGGCTCAAAAGGTAGGGCGTCATAAGACCAAAAAAGAAGCTGTTACGGCTGCGCTGAAAGACTATATAGCACACAAGAAACAAATGGAACTAGTGGATTTATTTGGAACGATTGAATTTGACACCGACTATAACTACAAAAAAGCCAGGAAAAGATGAAAGTACTTGTTGATACGTGTATTTGGTCTAATGTTCTCAGGCATAAAAAAACAAACGCAGAATTATCTGAAAAATTAAAAGACTTGATCCAAGATGCAAGAGTAGTCATGATTGGTCCAATTCGCCAGGAACTCTTGTCCGGTATTTCTGACCCTACTCAATTCAAAAACCTTAAAAACAAGTTATCTTCCTTTGAAGATCATTATCTGCTGACAGAGTATTTTGAGAAGGCAGCGGAATTCAGTAATATATGCAGGAAAAAGGGAGTACAGGGCTCGACAACCGATTTCTTGATCTGTGCTATTTCGAACTTACAAAAGCTTCAAATATTCACGGATGATAAGGATTTCATTAATTACAAAAAGCATCTACCAATACATTTATATAAGTAAGTTCTAACCAGTCAGTGCAGATGAAATCGAACCAGCGGGGATGAATTTTGCTCTTGGCATTTCTTGATGTTCAAATCGTCTTTTTGCATGTTATTATCCTGAAGGTTTCGATTCACTGACTTTCTCGTTGTCCAACAAATTAAACTTGCGTAGTTGATACCACATATAGTATCATTTATAGTATAGGTATGATTGAAATAATACTAGATACAAATGTACTCCATGCAGGCCTGTATTCATCAAAGGGAGCTTCTCACCAAATGCTGCGGTTAATCGAAAAAGGCAAGATTAAACCTGTTTTATCAACGGCATTACTATTTGAATATGAAGACGTATTGAAAAGAAATAAAAGAATATTAAAGTTAAAAGAAAGTGATATTGAGATTATCCTTGATAATTTATGTGCATTTAGCAAGCATCAGAAAATATACTTCTTATGGAGGCCGTACTTGCCTGACCCCAAAGACGATCATGTTTTAGAGTTAGCAGTTGCATCCAAAATAAAGACAATTGTAACTCACAATATCAGGGATTTTAGAGAGATCAATAAATTTGGAGTGAGAGCAATAACTCCGAAAATATTCTTGGAGGAAATAAAATGAGTGCTTTAAGTTTAAGATTGCCTGATTCGATTCACAGGCACATTAAAGAGATTGCAAAAAAAGAGGGTGTCTCGATTAACCAGTTTATATCTTCAGCTGTTTCAGAAAAGATATCAGCCTTATTGACAGAGGACTACCTTAAAAGTAGAGCTAAGAAAGCAAGGAAGAAGGATTTGAAAAGCATTCTGGATAGGACTCCTGGTAGAGAACCGCTAGCTGGTGATGAATTATAAAATGGACAATAAGGCATTGGATCGAATGCGAGACAGCAGGGACCTTTTGGGGAAGATTAGATTTTGAGTATTATAAATTAGTTTGAGGGCTCGAAAATACGCTTCATGTCTCGCATCGATGATCCTGGTCGTTAGATTCAAAAAATAATTGTACGAGAAAACCCTGAATGTGTATAATATGATTAAATATACACATAGGAGGCAATAATGAGAACAAATGTAGTCATAGACGATGAACTTATGAAGGGGGCATTAAAAGTGTCCGGGCTCAAAACAAAAAAGGATGCTATTGAAGCTGGACTTAAGCTTTTGGTTAAATTTAAACAATTGTCAAAAATCAGAAAATATAGAGGAAAACTTAAATGGTCCGGTGATCTGGATGATATGCGGCTAGACAAATGATAGTTGTTGATTCATCCATCTGGATTGATTATTTTAACGGAGCAGTAAGCAAAAAGACTGATTGGCTCGATGAAGCACTTGGAATTGAGCCGATTATAATGGGGGATATAATATTGGCTGAAGTACTCCAGGGCTTCCAAAACGATAAAGATTTTAGAACTGCGAAGAAGTTGCTCCTCGAATTCCCCTTTATGGATATGATTGGTCAGGAACTGGCTGTAAAAAGCGCGATGAATTACAGAGCCCTTCGACAAAAAGGCATAACTATAAGAAAGAGAATAGATGTAATGATAGGAATATTCTGTATTCATAATAATTTTACTCTTTTGCACAATGATAAAGACTTTGATCCCTTGGAAAAACATTTAAAACTTAAAGTAATGAAAATCTAAAAAACGGATGCATTCGAATGCAGACCAGCGGAGACCTTTTTTCAAGCAATAGCTTAAGAGTTTGCAAATTGTCATTTGGCTTTTCTCTGTGCTTCATGGTCTGCATCTATGATCCTGGTTAGATCTCTACTCTATCTATGAGACGATTGATAATGTCGCGGAATTTACCAAAACATTTAATCTCACAAAGGCGATTAAAATTGGAGTCTGAATGCGACAGCTCTTGATACATCAACGATTGACCTTTATCCTGCAGGCGATTTTAGTTGTCGAGGCCATGATTGCTATCTGGGAACATCAGTGGCTTACGGCTGTGATCACCATTGGGATCATTGTATTGACACTTGTCCCGTTCTTCTTGGAAAAGTTCCTCCGCGTCTTTATTCATCCGGAATTTGTATTGCTTGCGATTGCGTTTGTCTTTGCTTCGCTATTCCTGGGTGAAATCCGTGGATACTACACCCGATTCTGGTGGTGGGATATACTTCTTCACTCTGGCTCTGGTTTTTTACTAGGGATTGTTGGCTTTCTATTGGTGCATGTATTAAACGAAACAGAAGACATTGGCGTGCATATGAAGCCAGGCTTCGTTGCAATTTTTGCCTTCATGTTTGCAGTTGGGATAGGCACCCTTTGGGAAATCTTTGAATTTAGTATGGATAGTCTCTTTGGCATGGACATGCAAAAGGAAATGCGTGGTGATCCTTCTGGTTTGACCGACACAATGTGGGATCTAATTGTCGATATTCTAGGAGCGTTAGTAATCTCTATTCTTGGATATGGCTATGTCAAAACTGCCAAAAACGAATCATTTCTTGAGCGGTGGATTAAAGCATTTGTTGAAAGTAATCCACGGCTTTTCAAGCGTAACCAATAGATTTGCGATAAGGACAGAACGAATGATCAGAGCTAACAAGCCGCTCCAGCCTACAAAGCGTCGCGAGGCGTCACTTTGAGGCTCAGCTTAACCGTTATAAACAATAAAAAAATATTAGAAGGAGCAACATTAATGCTACCATGTAAAATCATGGCTCAGTGGATGTATATGTCGTTCAATCACCCCAAATCGTAGAAGTCATAACATGTGGATATGACATTCCTGTGTTCAGCCATGCCTCGAGCATTGTCTTGCCTTCATTCGCCAGGAAAGGAACAGAGCCGTCGTTCGCCAGATACAGGAACTGGATGTACTCCCAGCTCGTAGACTGGTACAGGAGGTTTATCTTCGCAGATTTTGCGCCCGGAGGAGGGTTCAGGGTAATTTCGTCCTGATAATTATAGGCACCGCCCATTCCGGGGTTTCCGTACTGGTCTGAAGGGACTGGCAGGCAGTTTCTCTTCCTGCATTCATCGTAGCTCATGCCATAGGGGGGGATACGATTGTCACTGACAAGCACGTTATTGAGTACGAAATGGAAGGACGTTTTATGGGGTCCCGTCTCGCCCTTTGCCAGTTGGCCCATTGTCAGGACCGGGGCACCGGTGTAACGGTCGTATGCCAGTACCATGGGTTCATATTGAGCCTGATTAACGGTAATAAGCTTTGCTGCCCATTCCTTTGATATTCCCGGCTTGACCTCATAGATTTTGGTATTCTGATCGTAGAGATCAATGATCGACTCTACCTGAGCCATCTGTCCATCGGCCGGATTCCGGACCATGACCGGGTTTCCTTTGGCATCAACAAGCAATCCGTATGCTCCATCCTCCCTGATCAGATTATTCTTGGAGTCATACCATTTGATATTGAGCCACATGCGCCGGCCTTCGGGATATCCGCTTATGAGTTTATGTCCCGTCAGATTTGTGACCTTAAGAAGATTGCCTTTTACTGCTAGAGAAGCGGCGCTTTCCAGCACTGCCCTGGCACGTGCTGCTCCCTCGGCCCATGACTCTACCTGAAAGTCTTTTAGTCCATCTGAAAACCTCAGTTTCCCCCTGGAATAAAGATACTGAAGCGCAGAAGGAATCCAGTAGCTGCCGCCCGTCATGTCATGGAGCGGGAGGTCTGTGTGCTCCGTTCCGATAATATTATTACCACGTCCTATGACAGGAGACAGGTGACAACTCTGGCAGCTGAAATAGCGGGGAGTACCATCTGCATAATCGCCTCCCTTTCCGGCAAGCTGTGCAGAATCATAAGCCCTCTGGATCGATCCAGCCTTAAGTTCAGCGGGAAGGGTTGAGTAATTGGATACCAGCGTTTGAGAGAGCAGCCCTGCTTTGTACTCACTGAATGTCCTCTCCACAATCCCGTATTTGTACGGAGGGTTGTTGAAAGCAGCCTTGGAATTAACCGGTGTCCCGGGAATGCCGCTGAATGTCCCGGTCTCCAGAGGAACCTGGGCTCCGTTATTGGGTGCCAGGTCGCCAACAACGGGATTGGAGACATCGTGGCATGTTCCGCAGAAGTCGACATCCCGGTGGAACCTGGACTTCTTTGCCGGATGGGCAGCATTAAATCCCCTCGCCGGACCATCCGGGACCGGGCTACCTTCATGGACAGTATAGATGCTTGTCGGATCATACGGACCCAGTCTCGCCACCTCTGCCGAAAGCGAAGCCATGCCGCTTCCATAGTAGCCTTCATTATCGTCGTTCGCTTTGAAGGGTGGATTCATCACCCCTTTATGTTCAGAGTCGTCGGGATTCGTCATCTTGTGACAGAACTCGCAGCTGACCCCATTGGTATCATCAATGCTGACAGCAGAGGCGTCTGTTGGAGTAGAGCGTCCATCATACCATGCTCGAGGGAAATGGCAACGGATGCAGAGGTCTCCTGCTCCGTCAAAATCCTGCTCGGCAATAGCCATACTGGCCAGGAATAGCGGGTCACGTGATGCCTGTGCCATCATGCCGCCGGACCATATTTTTACATGGCTTTCCGGTTTGCCGAACTCGTGGCAATTGTAACATGCCTTATTCAATGTTTCATTCTGGTAAGTCCCCGGAGCATCCTGCAGTGGTGGTATAAGTGCCGGTATCTCCATCTGCTGGGTGCCCGGCTGTTGCACTTCATTGGGTATAACAGTGGCTGCATGGGTAAAAACCACCATTTCTCCAGATATGAGAAGAATTGCACATATCAAAAACACTCGATTCATATTTACTCCCGTTCAGATCAAAATTCTATGCCGAACCTGCATATTCTCTATAATAATAGAACGGATGATGTTTAATATAGGTGTCACACCTTGACTTTGGTCTCGAATGCAAGCCAGCGAAGCTGATTTGGCATACAATATTTTATTATTTTCAAGTTGGCTTCTTGCATGTTATTATTCTTCAGGGCTTGCATTGGACAATTTCACGTTAGGAGTTGGACATGCCATACTCAGTAACATATGATGAAGAAACAGCCTGTGTTTTCGTTTCTGTGGAAGGCGAGTTGAATCTTTCGTTGTTTGATAACATTGCATCAGAAGTTATGCAATGTATAAAAGAGTACGGTTGTAAACGGATTCTGAATGATCTGCGACAGGCAAAACCGGTGAAATCCGTTGTTGACATCTACTCTATGCCAGAACGAGCCGTACAGATTGGAATTGCTCATACTGTGAAGCGAGCACTTGTTGTCAGCGGGACGGCTTCAGAGTTCCGGTTCCTCGAGACAGTATTTATCAACCAAGGAAACATAGTGCAAATGTTCAACAGTATTGATGATGCCAAGCGATGGCTTCTTGGAGGAAAAGAAAACTCCTAAGAAGTAGTTGGAGATTGAACGAGTACCAGCGGGGACCTTTTTTGCTTTTGATGTTTTAAGAAGTGCAAATCGGTTTATATGCTATAGAGTACGCTACATATCTCAAATCACTCAATTTTGCGTTAGAGATAAAGTGACACCGTCATTAACCATATTATTATATGTATAATAATATTGCTATCTAACCATATATGTGGTATCATTTAAATGGGACCAAAGCTAAATTCGAGTGGGACGAAAAGAAGAATAAAGAAAACCAGAAAAAACATGGACTGAGCTTTGAGATAGCTCAATATGCTTTTGCTGATTCCAATCGTATTATAGCCGAAGACCTGAGCCATAGCGATAAAGAAATAAGGTATTATTGCTTCCGCAAAGTAAATGAAGGGGTCATAACGGTACGTTTTACGTATCGCAAAAATACTATCCGTATATATGGTGCCGGATATTGGCGGAAAGGAAAAAAGATATATGAAGACAAAAATTAAATATACTGATGAACCGCTTGGGAAGATAAAAGTTGTTGATGATTTCCTCCCTACTCCTGAAGAGCTTGCATTCAAGGAAGACAATGTAAAAATTACTATTACTTTAAGCAAAGCAAGTGTTGATTTTTTTAAAAAAGAAGCAAAAAAACAACATGTTCAATATCAGAAAATGATAAGAAGACTCTTAGATCTTTACACGATTCATCATCAAGGAGCCTCTAACAAGTAGCTGCAGTGAATGTGAGATAGCAGTGATCATCTTGATTTTGATTAGCTTGTAATGAGAATAAAATTCAAAAACAATACAGATGACCTACTCATACTTAACGAATATTTATGTGAGCATTCTAGAGCAATGAAAAAAATCATCCTTAAGAATCGGATTATGATGGCTATTAGTCCTTTGGTTGGAGTAATGGTTTTGGTATATATTAAGAATATACCGATGAATCCTGCTATTTTTATCTTTGCTTTTATGGGTATAGTTCTATCATTACCCTTATTCTTTTATTACCCAAGATATTTTAAAAGAGCTGCCCGAAAGAATATGATCAAATTATATAGGAAAAGCCAGAATAAGGGAGTAATAGGAGTCCATGAAATATTCATTGAGGATGATGGGATAATTGATAAAACAGACTATAACGAAACAAAACTGAAATGGGGATCTATAGAAAACATCGTTACGTTTAAAGGTAAAACGTTAATATTTATTGGAGCTATGCAAGCTCATGTTGTACCTGAAGACTCAATAATTGACGGTGATTATAAGACATTTGTAGATGAGTTAGTTTCATCATACAGCAAACATGTCTAACAAGTCGGAGTGAATGCGGAATAGTTGACGTGATTTAGAGATCTATCTGGAATGGAGTATTTTATTGGTTATTGATCGTCATATAGCGATCATTCCGCATCACTAAAATTTGCGTTATGCATAAAATAATTATTGACATTAGCCATTAGTTGACATACTATATTTAGTATATATAGAATAGAGTATGTGGGAAATATATGAGCACCGCAAGGTATCAAAACAACTTAGTGCTTTACCAATTGAAATATTAAAACGCTATGAAAAATGGAAGGATATTGTTAGTATTTCAGGCCCTTCTGGATTAAAATTTATCACGGGCTTTCATGATGAGGCATTAAGGGGAGAATGGAAAAGTCATAGATCATCAAGGTTAAGCATTAAATATAGAATAATTTATAAGATTGTAGAGAAAGAGATATTAGTACAGGTAGTAAACATTACTCCTCATGATTATAGGAGAAAATAGGTTGAAAAACTTTAAAAAAGCAAAAAAGATAGTAGATGTATCAGTTGGCGAATCTGTGCGGATTATCAGGGAATTGCAGGACATGAGTCAGAACGATTTGGCTGAAGTCACCGGAATTCCTCAGTCAACAATATCGGCAATCGAGAATGATAGGGTTAATCTTGGTGTGGAACGCGCTAAGGTTATAGCGACAGCACTTAAGTGTCATCCGGCAGTACTCGTGTTTCCAGGTTGGGAAATTAAAAAAGGAACAGCAGCATAACCAGGCGTTGGACATTGAATGCGAGCCAGCGGGGACTGTTTTGCTGTCAGTGTTTTCCTTCAGGCATGATGAACCCTACTCCAGAAACACCTGGTAAGGGCTCATATTGGCATTCATACATAGCAGTTGATAATGTAGATAACTGCGCTAAGCAAGCTTCTGTACTGGGCGCTATCGCACATTTAATGCAGCCAATAAGGGGCGAATGAAAATACGTATAGCAAATCACTTGAGAAGAATGCGTACCGCATCGCACAAGTTTGCGTTTGGCGGAAAACAATATTAGGGAGATATTTTATAATGCCTAAACAAAACGAATCACCATACGTCTCTCATGTTTTTGTTTGTACCAATGATCGTGGGGGAGAAAGAAAATCATGTGCAGACAATAACAGCCAGCGTATTAAATCTAAATTGAAGGACGTTGTTAACGAGAAAGGTTGGAAAGGGAAGATCAGGATTTCCACTTCAGGATGTATGGGACTTTGCGGCAAGGGCCCCAATGTGATGATTTACCCTCAGAAGGTATGGTTTTCTGAAGTTTTCCCTGATGATGTGGATGGAATCGTGTCTACCATTGAACGTATCATGGCAGATGATTGAAAAGAAAACAGGAGACACGGCAAAAATTGCCGAACAATGCGGTTCACTTGACGCCAAGTAGGTCTGCGGCATAAATGGCATTTGGTGGCAGCGCACGTGACCTTAACGTTCCAGCATACGCAGCCGAGGGTATGATCGATGTTAAAAGTCCGTTCGGAGTGAACGAAACGGGAGACAGACTAGAAAGTGTCCTGAAGGAGAAAGGCATGACAATATTTAATAGAGTTAAACACTCTGAAGCAGCTAAAAATGTAGGGGTGGAATTACGAGAAACAGAACTGATAATTTTTGGGAATCCCAAAGTAGGAAGTCCTCTCATGAAGTGTCAACAAAGCGTAGCCATTGATCTACCCCAAAAAGCCCTAATCTGGAAAGATGGTGAAGGCAAGGTATGGATATCATATAACGATCCAAGCTATTTAGAAAAAAGACATAATATATCCGGTTGTAAAGAAGTCATTTCGAAAATAGAAAAGGCGCTTGCTGGTATATCAAAGGCTGCATCAACAAAATAGAAAGTATAACCATGCATTGGATCGAATGCGAGACAACAAGCCTTTGTAGGTAGATCAGAGTTTGTGGTATCTAAAACAGTCTTATTGCGCGATAATACGCTTCATGTCTCACATCGATCAATTTGACGGTATACGTAAAATAAAAAATACTATTTTGGAGATATTCTCTTAAGGAAATATCAAAATCGCACTTTAAAATAAAGTCAGGAGGAATAAATGTCTGCTTATCTTGTTGGACATATTACTGTAAAGGATGACAAATTATGGCAGGAATATGTGGCAGGAGTTCAAGAATCACTTTCCCCTTTTGAATCTAAAATTATTTTTCGAGGTAAACTTGCTGCTGTTTTAGCTGGTAAACATGATCACAATTTGATCGTTGTAATCGAATTCAATGACTTGACTACACTCAATAATTGGTTTCACTCTGAAAAGTATCAATCATTAATTCCAATTCGAGATAAGGCAGCAAGTGTCGTAATTACAACATATGAAACATAAGTCAACAAAAGATGTATTTGAACAATGGATTTCAGCCTTTCAGTCAAAGGATGTAGAAACAATTGTCTCTTTGTATCACAATGATGCAGTTAACTGGCAAATTGCCGATCAACCCGCGAAAGGCAAAGAAGAGATAAGGAAAATGACGGAATCATTTTTCAGATCATTTCCCGATGCATACACGAATATAGAAAACATAATGTATGATGGCGAATGGGCGTCATGGGAATGGATTGGCGGAGGAACGTTTCTTCATGACATGGGAGATATAAAGGCAACGGGCAAGAAGTTTGAAATTCGTGGTTGTGGTTTCTTCCTTATCCAGGATGATAAAATAAAACTACAACGAGGCTACTGGGATAAAGCGAGTTGGTGCAATCAGATTGGTATTGAACCATACTCGTCAATAAAATAATGATTGTATCAACAGAGTGCAGTGAATGCGAGATAGCAGTGATCATGCGAAAGCGGGAATATCTGTTTTCTTTTAAGCGATACAAAAAATATCCTGACTTAGTTTCAATATTCTGGAAACAAAACATGTATGCACCAGATACTTATAGAGGTTCAAGAGCCGGTCAACACGTATTGTGAATCCGGCGACGGCGAGTTGGGATATGATTATTTTAATTTTAGGAAATTAGTTTAAAAGTTATTTGTTGAGATGCCCGGGACAACACGATGATCCTGATAGTTAGATATTGCAGCTAAATTACTGAGAAAGGATAGCATGAAATTATTATTGACACACAAATCTAAATCATTGTTAAGTATATTTGTTGTTTTATTGTTTATTCTGGCTAGTTGTGCAACATCATTAAATTCTTATGAAATGCCAACAGAAATAGATAGTTCAGCACGATATATGTTTTTTCTCCATGGCTCTTCTACTGAGAAACTGGGTGCGTATGCTACGCACCCAAAATATGGAATATATGATTACTATAAAATGGTTAAAACTTTATCAGATCAAGGTTTTACAGTAATAAGTGAAAGTAGAGGAAAAAACACTGATATTGAAATATATGCCAGAAAAGTTTCTGAGCAGGTCAATGAGCTTTTAGCCCAGGGAGTATTGCCGCAAAAAATTAGTGTCGTTGGATTTTCCAAGGGTGGAGCTATTACTCTTTATATCTCTTCTTTATTAAATAACCCTAAAATTAACTATGTCGTAATGGCGGGTTGTGGCTCTAGAGGAAGGTATAAAAAAACATATGAGAGATTTCTTAGAAATTCCGCCTCTGGCCTTAACGGGCGCATTCTTTCTATATACGATACAAAAGATACTATTTGTGGTAGCTGTGAGGAGGCATTCAACTTAGCATCAAAAGAAGTTTCAAGCACGGAACTCAAGTTGACTGTGGGGAAAGGTCATGGCACGTTTTATCAACCACGGAAAGAGTGGCTGATTCCGGTTGTAAAGTGGATAAATGAATCTAAATAATAAAGAGGTTAATCGCACAAGTAAAATATAAATTGAGTGGAGTGACTGCGAAACCGCAGGATCCTTTTGTTGCTTTCTCGGTTGTTATTTGCAAATTGGCGTTTTGCATATTTATGATTGACAGGTTTTGCATCGCTCACATTATTATTAACAATACTAATATAGCAGGGGCAGGGTTTATAATTATAGGGATTTGGACACTGGTTAAAGTATGAATAAAAACAGAATCAATTCAATCATTATAGTCGGAACTCTAATATCTGTTTTAGGCTTTGCTTCCTGGTATGTCATGTACATGAACGATCTCAAAGGATCATATAATATTGATCATATTGCGGATAGTTCAGAGCAAACTAGAGAATTAAAAGATAAGGGGATCGAGGACAGTAAGGAGCGAATTCAAAATAACAGGCTCATCGATGCGAGTAATCAAATAATTGATCAAGAAACCCGACCTGTCTACAAACGTAATGGAAAGCGTCATAAAGAGAATGGGGAAAATACAGGAGAGGAGCTGAATACGCAATTACCCCAGGAGGAAAAGAATGCAGAATTAGAGCAGGGGTCAGAGGCAGGCACCGGGTATTTAAGCCTTGAGGATCTGGATGCAGAGAAAAAAAGAGACGAAATAAAATTTAATCATAATAAATCTATGTCTTTAACACAAAAAGATAATACTATATCGATAACCCTGAAAAATGAAAACAGGCCAATGGAATCACCACAGGAACCTGCGGGCTTACAGGGGAAAGTTAACAGTAATACACAGCATCCAACGAGTACTATAGGTCAATGGTAAAATATAAATAACCAGTCAATGAAATATTTCATTTGCAAGTTTATGCATAACTATGTGTCATAATTACTGATGGATAAAACTTTTTCAAGAAGACAATTTCTTCGCTTTACCGCTCTGCTCACTTTTTGCTTCCCTTTTGCCCGCGATCTCTGTTTCGCACTTGAAAAAGAGATTGGAAAAAATGATGGGCGATTTCCATTAACCATAAAGATACTGAAAGAAGCCTATAATGCGGAAATTATAGCCCAGAAGCACTATGGAAGCTACTGCCAGAAAGCCCTTTCGGAAAGTTATGACAACATTGCCTATCTATTTTCTGCGTTGGAAGTTTCTGAGAAGATCCATGCTGAAAATTACAAGAAACTCATTCGTTCATTAGGATCAATGCTAAAGGACCCGGAGTTTTCTTTATCAATATCTGACACAAAAACAAACCTTAACAGAGCCGCAAAAAATGAACTAATAAAAATAACAGATACCTATCCCTACTTCTTTGAGAAATTATCAGCTGAATCACTTGATCAGGCGGTGCTTTACTGCATGTATTCCTGGAAGTCTCATAAACAGCACGAAGAGATAATCAGTGACATAAAAAGGTACTCTGGAATATTTTTCAGACCGTTAGCGAAAAAAATTGAGAAGATGAGGCCTAATTACTATGTATGTGAAATTTGTGGCGCTACCGTGGATGAAAGGCCGAAAATGCCATGTGAAATATGCAACTATCCTCTTGCTCACTACAAGCACCTGAAAAGGCCCGAGGTGATAAGATAATGTATAACCACCGCTGAATATTGTTGAACAAAATCATGGTCACAAACGTTTAATCAGAGGCTCTTTTATGCGCTTGACCGGATTAAGATCAACTACATCAATGAGCTTTTCTATCCCAGACCGGTTGAGCATCAGACATTATGGCGTTGTACCGGCAATGGGCAATTTCGCTAAGTTTAAATTATAAGATTATTGGCATTTAGCAGGTAATTGTTTTTACAGGGACGATATGATATAAGGGTATTGTATGACTTAAATTATCTCAATAATTTACTATGGAAAAACCGACGGTGAAAAGACCATCCTTAGTTATGGATGCTATTTTTAAGAGAGAAAACCTGCCTGGAAGGATAGAGAAAATCTGAATTGATACAAAGAAGAGTGTATAATTGGTCAAGTATGAATACATAACTGAGAAAGTTTTTTTAAATTCAAATAGTTTCTCAACTACAAGAACTCATAAATGTCGAAAAACATAGTGGAGGTAACATGAAGAAATACATACTATTATTAATTATTGTCAGTTTTTCATTTTTAAGCTTTGCCGATGCTGAAAAGCCAACATGGGCCGGAAAAAGCAAGGAAGCCAAAGAACAGATGAAATCTCAAAAAAGGGAAATGAAAGAGCGATATGGTGACTCTGATACAGAGGAAAATGATAATGACGAAGAAGATGACATGAGAGAAGAGATGAAAGAGCGGGATGATGACTCTGATGGCGACGATAGTAAACGTGATAAAAAAGATAAATATAAAAAAGAAAAGAAAAATAAAGAACTGAAAAAAGACAATATCCCAAAAGGGCTGGAGAAACAAAAAGAAAAAAAATCGCTTCAGGAACAAAAGGAATTAGGTAAAGGTTCAGAGATGGGACAAGAGTCCAGGCAGCAACGAAAAAAGTGGTGGAAGTTCTGGGAATAAATCTAATAACAGTACAGAGTGAATAATCTCGAGAATGGTCACATATAGACGTTATAAAAGCACTATCTGAATCAGGAATAATAAATATTTTTACTGAATGAAGGAGGCAGCCATGACAGACAAACCACAAGGAAAAGAAGATGAATATATTGCACGAAAGGAATATGAGAAGCTGAAAAAGCTTGAAGAAGATAAAAACAGCCAACTTGCTTCTGATGAGAAAAAGAGTCTTAAAGAATTGCATCATATGAGGTGCCCGAAGTGCGGCATGCAGCTGATAACAATTAACTACAAAGACATTGAGGTCGATAAATGCTCAGAATGTCAGGGTGTATGGCTTGATGCTGGAGAACTTGAAGCGGTATCAAAACTTGGAACATCGTCGATTGACAAACTGTTCAGCGTATTTAGAAAATAGGTTTAGACTGTTTTCACGGTCTTGATGCTCTTATAACGTGCAGATGTTATTGATTTCTGGAGTTCGAGGTATTATGTATGCGAGTTTTAAAACATCTCTTTGAAAATAATCGAAAATGGGCAGAGAATATTAAAAAGAGTGACCCTGATTTTTTCACAAGACGTGCCAAACAACAAGACGCGGAATATTTGTGGATTGGCTGTTCTGATAGCCGTTTGCCGGCCATGGAAATTGTTGATGTGCTGCCCGGACAAATATTTGTTCACAGGAATATCGCAAATTTAGTTATTCAGACTGATATGAACTGTCTGTCTGTAATTCAATATGCGGTATCTGTTTTGAAAGTAAAGCATATCATTGTATGCGGGCATTATGGTTGCGGTGGGGTTCAGGCTGCCATTGAGAACACGGGAGATGGAGTGCTTGATAACTGGCTTATGCAGATCAAAAATGTATATCAGAAACACCAGGCAAAGATCGACGCCCTTAAGAATACCAGTGACAAAATAGATTTGCTGTGTGAACTCAATGTCATTCAGCAGGTCAGGAATGTATGCACTACGACAATAGTACAGAAGGCGTGGAAAGCTGGTCAGGAATTAGCAGTGCACGGATGGATATATAACATTAGAGACGGGCTGTTAAAGGATTTAGATCTGTGCGTGACCTCGTCAGCTGAAATATCAGAAATTCAATGAATGTAGTCCCTACTGAATCCAGAGCAGCTGCTTGTATACCCATCCTTCACTGCCGAATTCGTCTACAACGTGTACCCATTTGCCCTTTGTTTTTAATATCTTGAAAGCATCATACTTCATTGCCCGGGCCATTGCTGTTTTCTTATAGGTGGTGCCGGGTCCTCTCCTGATATTTATGCTATCCTTTTTGGCGGAAGCACAGGTGAACGAGCCCGTAACAAGTTTTTTGTATATCCAGTGAACATCTCCGTCCAAGTCCTTCACTTTATACCAGTTGCCTTTTTGCTGCATTTTCTTTAATGGCATGAACTTGAACACTTCCCATGTCTTTGCGTACTTTGTACCGGGGCCTTTTCTCAGGTTGGCCTCAGGAGCGTTGACACAGAGAGCGCTGGCAGCTGTACTCATGAATAAGGTGAAGATTACTGTAAGGATGAAAATTAACCTGCTCATAAAACACTCCTGTACACGAAATTGTACTACTAGGTTACCATTTCCTAGAAAGAAATGGCTTGGCTATGAAAGGATGAAATGTAACAGTGCTCTCATTATATTTTACCGCCACTCAAGCGGGACAGAATGTTCGCTGGCATAGACTTTTAGCCTGTTATAGAGATAATCAGCTCTGCTGTACTGCTTTTCAATAAACTTCCGTACTCGTTTCATTTGACTCGTATACGCACCCTTATAGCGATATTGAGACCGGTATTCTGCCCATGCATCTTTCATCGCTTTAAACCGGTGGAATGTGTTTCTCCACCATGACTCGTCATGTCCTGCGGGCCTTAAGGGACTTTTCGGCAATTCCTCCAGTATGACGGCCTTTCGAACACTGTCCAGCTGCATGGAGTACTTCCCCATGAAATCCATGCCCACAAGCCCCTCAAACCCCGGGATGTCCAGCGCTGATATTGTAGTAGGGATAAAGGTATCTTCCGCTTCTCCAACCTGAATTGAATCAATAATCGTAAAGATGGCAGGCGTTGTTCCCCCTATCCCGCCTGCAAGGGTCATTAAATTGCCTTCATCGTTTTCGAGAATGCCCAGTTTTTCGGCAAGTTTAGTTGAGATGAGCATTCCCGGGGCCCCGGTGTCAAGGAGCATGGGTACTGTTATGCTCCGGTTAAATGTTACAGGAATTATGATTCTTCTGGCAGTTCTGCCGTAGGGTATCACATATTTTTTTACTTTCTGCGGGGGTACTTCAAGGAAAGGTCTTTGTGCTCTCCCGCTGCTCTGCGAGTCCTCTTTAAGATCTGTGGATTTACCTGATGAAGAACCCCCGTACTTCTGGAGGTCATCATTGGTAAAATGTTGGGCATAGAGGGATTGTACCTGCTCTTCTGATCCGGCTACCCCTGCTACCAGAAGGAATACCAGAAGTGCCGCTCGGAACAAGCTCATATAATACCTTGTTTTAAAGTGCAATTTTTACTTCCATCGTTAGTCTGTACTCTGCAGGCCGATTTTGTGGCCACACTATATACATCGGATTCTCTGCGCAAAATATTTAGATTTCAGTGGCCATATCCTCTATTTTTCTGTCTGCAATTGTGCGCCCCCCTTTCCATGTATGATGTTTTGTAATACAATGGTACATAGGGGAAAACAGAGGGAGGAGTTTATGGTTCGGAACGTTTTCTGCTTTTTTTGCATAGCTCTTGCAATAGGCTGCGTCGAAGTTGATGAAACAGCCTTTTCTCCGGTGCTGAAGGAAGAAGAGAATACATACATAGTGGATAGGACAGGAGATCGATGGGATATTAGCCAGGCCCTCTCTCTCGGGTTCAAGCCTGACAAATTTCAGTATGGTCTCGGCAAGGATACATTTACTCCCCTCGATGACACGTATTTGAGCAGTGACAGCAGAAATGTGCCGGAAAGTCTCAGGGTAATCGGGGTGGCAGAGGGGAATGATTCGCGTGCCTATTCAGTATCGCGACTGAAACGTCATGAGATTTCAAACAGCATGCTCAGCAATAAACCCGTGGCAGTTGGATATTGACCACTTGCTGATTTAGCGGCTGTGTACAGCCGCACGATTGATGACCAGGTTTTGACGATTGTGCCATCGGGTTGGACGTACGATAATACCTTCGTGCTCTACGATCGTGAAACAGAAACGCTCTGGTTTCCGTATAAAAAGGGGCTCAAGGGGATTCAGGGCAGATACTACAACCGCTGGCTTCCCAAACTGGATTCTGAAGACACGACCTGGGGCAGGTGGCTGAACAGGTATCCCGACACACAGATTTTAAAGTAGACAGGAAAGGTTATGCAGCGAAGACAGGCGAAAAGAATAAATGTCAAAATTGAGGCGATGTTTCACTGCGGCAACAAGGTCTGCAATGGGGTTGTAACAAATATCTCCGAAAAGGGGATGTTCATAGACACGAAACTGGTGTTTCCCGTTGACATGAATTTTGACCTGATAATCCCCTTTCGTGACAGCCGGTTAAGGTTCCCTGTTAAAATCACCAGACTGCAGAAGGCTCAGGGAAAATACGTGGGATTAGGCCTGGAAATAGCCGGCTCCCATGAGCATTACATTGACTATGTCAGTAAGCTCAGAGAGTTACAGGGAAAATGAGCTGATACCTGTCTGCCCTCCTGTCCTGCCTCAAAAACCTTCTCTTTTTGCTTCTTCAGGGGAATATCTGAAAAGAGGCTTTCCAGATTCGCTTAATTGAAAGTTATGACTGTCATAGAGTATGATTAGGAGTTATGTTTCAGAGTTTTAATTCAACAGGAATAGGAAGTTTACCGCACCTTGACGCTGCTGAAGCCTGCAGGGTTATTCTCGATTCTGTGGATATTCCCTTCTGGCCGCAGCTGCCCCACAGAAGTTTTTTAGAGCTCATGGTGCCTCAATATTCAGAGGGCTTCCCCTTTGTGAAGGTTGAAGACGAGGATATTTATGCTGGAGAGGCTGATGAAAAAGAGCTTTCCCGGTTTTACGAGGCTGTTGCAGACAATTCAGGATTTCCGATCTCTGAAAAGTATGCGGCTGGATTCTACGCGTTTCTAAATATTATCAGTAAGGAGAACCTTAAGTTCAGTGTTCTCAAGGGGCACATTACAGGGCCGATGACGTTTGCCCTTTCCCTTACAGACAGGGAAAAGCGGCCAGTTTTTTTTGATGAAGAAATGCGGGAGCTTACCCTTGAACTGCTCAAAGGAAAAGTAACATGGCAGCTGGAAATGCTCAAACCCTACGCTGATAAGGTGCTCATTTTCATAGATGAACCGATCCTTTCAGCCCTCGGGACATCAGCATATCTTGGTGTAAGTAATGAAGAAACCTTGAGAATGCTCACAGCGATAGTTACCCACATCCAGCAGTCAGGGGGTATAGCCGGAATCCATTGCTGTGGTAAGGCTGACTGGCCTCTTGTATTGGCCTCAGGTATAGATGTGTTTAACTATGATGCCTACTTTTTCTGGGATTCATTAAGTTTATACCCTGAGGAACTGAAGGCATTTATAAATAAAAAAGGGTATATAGCATGCGGCATCGTGCCTACGAACGACGCGATAGGAGATGTGGACCTCCAGGGTCTGAAAGAACAGCTTGAACGGGGCCTGACCTCCCTTGAACATACAGGAATTCCAAAAGAAAACCTCAGAGACCAGATACTTCTGACTCCCTCATGTGGAACAGGTTCACTGGATACTGAAAACGCGCTCAAGGCATTCAGGCTGCTCAAGGAATTGAGAAACAGTTATGTCGAGGGCTAAGGGGTTTATATCTTTTGAAGGCGTTGAGGGAGCAGGGAAAAGCACACAGGTAAAACTCCTTGCTGATTTTCTCCGTTCAGCCGGGCATGATGTTATTGAGACAGTAGAGCCCGGCGGCACTAAAATCGGCGGGGAGATCAGAAAGCTGCTTCTTGAACCCCGGAACCAGATGGACCCCCTGGCTGAGCTGCTCCTTTATTATGCATCCCGGGCGCAGCATGTGAGAGAAGTCATATACCCTGCAATCCTGGGAAAAAAGATTGTTATTACTGATCGGTTTATCGACTCAACAGTTGCCTATCAGGGGCATGCACGGGGCCTTGATCTACAGATTATAGAGACGCTGAATGAAATAGTTGCCCCTGACATCAAACCGTTCCTTACCATATTACTTGATATGGATGTTGAGGAGGGGCTGAGGAGAAACAGGCAGGCTCGTAAAGAAGACCGGTTTGAAATGGAGGCAGTAGAGTTTCATAACCGTGTCAGAAGCGGTTTTCTGCAGATTGCCAGGGAAGAACCGGAGAGGGTAAAAGTAGTTGATGCTTCCCGGAATACGGATGAAGTAACCAGGGTTATAATAGATATTATAAAGGAGACGCTGGGTGAAACTCAGTAACTGCCATGGCACTTAAGGATATTGTTGGACAGGGTAAAGCCCTGGACGTATTAAGGGGATTCATTGAGAGGGACAGGATCCCCCATGCCCTGTTGTTTGCAGGTGATGAAGGCATAGGAAAGAGGCTTGCGGCACAGAACTTTGCCAAAGCCATTAACTGCCTGAAAACTGAAGATAGTGATCTCTTTTCCTGCGCAGGAAAGGAAGGGGTTGATCAACAGGATGCCGAAGATGCTGACGCCTGTGACAGGTGTGCTTCATGTTCAAAAATAGACAAGGGAAACCACCCTGACCTGTTTTTTATCAGTCCCGAGGGCGAGGGCGGACAGATAACTGTTTCAGCGATACGGCAGCTGGAAGAATCTCTTTCATACAAGTCATTTGAGGGGAACTGGAAGATCGCCATAATTGACAACGCTGACAGGCTGAATCCATCGGCTGCGAATGCCTTTTTGCGAACACTCGAGGAGCCTTCTCCGCAAAGCGTTCTGATTCTTGTCTCTTCACGGCCGGAAATGCTGCTTCCTACTATTCGCTCCAGGTGCCAGAGGATTAATTTTTCGCCTCTTCCTGTTGATACAATGACCGGATTGTTGAAAGAACAGTTTGAGGTGGCTGATGACGATCAATCCCGGCTCCTGAGCATTCTCTCCGGGGGAAGGCTGGGATATGCACTGAATGAGAACCTCCTGGAACAGAGGGACTGGTCATTTGAGATATTCACCAGCATGCTTGATGCGCTTGATGAGGACGCCTGGGAGGACCGCGGGGCAATGGAAGAGTGGTTTGACTGGGCTCAGCTATGGCTCAGGGATATCGCTGTTTTTAAAGCCACGGGGAAGCAAGCCCTTCTCGTAAATATAGACCGGATAGAGGAAATAACAGATATTTCAGAGGGGACCTCTTTGAAAGATATTCTCAAAGTGGCCCGTGAGATTTATAATATAAAAGGAAGGCTGAATTTTAACTTGAACAAGCAGCTGACATTTAACTATACAAGTCTCCTGTTGAAAAATATGCTGGGGAAAAGAAATGACTGACAATAACAGTATCGCAGAAGAACTTCCCAACAAACCGGGAATAGCTGAAGCCGAAGCCCCGAAGCTGGTAGGAGTGAGGTTCAGGTCGTGCGGCAAGGTATATACTTTTAACGCAAATAACCTTGAACTCAAACAGGGGACACGGGTTGTTGTTGAGTCGGATATGGGGCAGAGTCTCGGATTCGTGGTTATGTCAAGAGAAAAAGGACAGAAACCAAAAGAGCCATTAAAAAAGATTATCCGAATCGCAACTGAGAAGGACCTTGAGGCAGTGGAGCAGAATCGGGGCCTTCAGGAGGAAGCAAAGGCCTTTTGCGTTGAAAAATCACGAGACCTGAAACTTCCGATGAAAATCGTGACTACTGAAATAACGCTCGACAAGAAACGGCTTGTCTTCTATTTCACTGCTGACGGAAGAATCGATTTCAGGGAACTGGTGAGGGACCTGGCCTCGAAATTTAAAACACGCATTGAAATGAGACAGATCGGTGTTCGGGATGAGGTGAAGATGCTCGGGGGGATAGGTTGCTGCGGCAGGGAGACATGCTGCAGTCAGTTTCTTACGTCATTTGAACCTATTACTATACGAATGGCCAAGCAGCAGGCATTGTCGATTAACCAGAGCAAACTATCCGGTATTTGCGGAAGGTTAATGTGCTGCCTCGGATATGAATACAGGGAAGGCGCCGGACCAGCCGAGCCTCATCGAAAAAAACGCAATGATTCACCTGCACATGTGAAAAGTGAAGAGCCGAAAAAGCCTGAACAGGATGCTGATGAAATAGTGATACATAAGGATGGGGACAAAAAACCTCTGTCCCCGGAGAGCACGGAAAAACCTGCTGCCGAACCACAGAAAGGCAGGACAGAGCAATCGGGCGAACATGTGGCAAAAGAAAACAAACCATCGAGGCGAAGCAGGGGCAGAAGGAGAAGGAAGAAGCCTGATGCAGCCGCATCAACAGCGGGTGCTCCACAGAAAGAGCAACGCGAACCTGTCCGCCAGAACGGGTCAGGTCAGACTGAAAAAGCCGGTCAGGACAATACAAAAGGAACCAGTAAGTCTTTTAACAAGCGCAAGAAGTTCTGGAAGAAGAAAAAGAAGAAGATAGAAGAATGAGCCTGACAGAAGATTTAAATAAATTTTATGTTACCACACCCATCTACTATGTGAATGATGTTCCCCACATCGGGCATGCCTACACGACGGTAGCTGCTGACATCCTTGCCCGATATAACAGGCTGAAAGGGAAAAAAGTTTTTTTTCTCACGGGGA
Organism: Thermodesulfovibrionia bacterium; assembly: GCA_947259645.1. Classification (GTDB taxonomy): domain Bacteria; phylum Nitrospirota; class Thermodesulfovibrionia; order UBA6902; family UBA6902; genus Glo-13. Next base: position 23,044 of record CAMYND010000021.1, read on the forward strand.
CGGATGAGCACGGTCAGAAAGTCGAGAAGGCTGCACAGGAAAAAGGCAAAACTCCCCAGGAGCATTCTGACCTGATGGTTGAAAACTTTAAGTCACTCTGGCAGGCTTTAAATATTTCCAATGACGCATTTATCCGCACCACTGATGTTGATCATATCAAGACGGTCCAGGGGATTATCCAGATGCTCTGGGATGCCGGGGAGATTAAGAAACGGCAGTACTCCGGGTGGTACTGCACCCCTGACGAGCGCTTCTGGACAGAAAAAGAAATTGTTGAAGGCAACTGCCCTGACTGCGGACGGCCTGTTGAGGAGATCAAGGAAGAGAACTATTTTTTCCTGATGTCAAAATATCAGGTCAGGCTGATCAATTATATTGAGGACAACCCCGATTATATTCTGCCTGAGACGAGAAGAAACGAAGTCCTGGGATTTCTAAAAAACAATGAGTTGGGAGACCTCTGCATTACCAGGCCGAAAGCAAGACTTTCATGGGGCGTTCCCATCCCTTTTGATCAGGACTTTGTTACCTATGTCTGGTTTGATGCGTTGCTCAACTATTTTTCCGCAACCCGCTATCTCGCCCCTGAAGCTGAACAGGCAAAGCTCGGTGACTTCTGGTGGCCGGCAAACCATCACATTGTGGGTAAAGATATATTAACGACCCACGCTGTTTACTGGTCTACCATGCTCATGGCCCTTAAGTTCCCCTTGCCTGATAACATATTTGCTCATGGCTGGTGGACAGTTGAGGGGAAAAAAATGTCAAAATCACTCGGCAATGTGATCGATCCGGCGCAGATCGCTGAAGAGTACGGGAGAGACGCCTTCAGATATTTTATTTTCAGAGAAGTCCCCTTTGGCCTGGATGGTGATTTTTCAGAAGAAGCGATGGCAAAACGCATTAACACTGACCTTGCCAATGATATCGGCAACTTATTAAGCCGGACCACGAAAATGATCGAAAAGTACAGAGGCGGCGCTGTTCCGGAGCCTGTAATTCTCAAAGACAGAGACCTGGAGAAAAAGCTTAAGGCCTGGTTTGACAATGGATCTGATACCGGGATTTTTAAAACCTATGACGCCTTTTTGTCAAAACTCCAGTTCAACCATGCCCTTACGCATCTCTGGAAAATAATCAGCGAGATTAACGAATATATCGCTGCCTCAGAACCGTGGAAAGAAAAGGATGATGAGATGTTGTCCAACATCCTTTATACGCTCGCAGAGTCACAGCGTATTCTTGCCCTTTACATCTTCCCCTATATGCCTGATACAGCGAATAAGATATGGCAGCACCTGGGTCATGATGAAGACATCAGTACAGTAAACATCAGCAAAGCAGGCGCCTGGGGAGGAACAACCGCGGGGACCAAAGTGCAAAAGGGTGATCCCCTTTTTCCCAGGATTGATCTGAAACAGAAATTCAAAAAAGATAAAGCGTCCGGCACAGACAAAACTGAAAAATTAGCCCCCAAACCTGCAGCAGCAAAAGGCAGTGCACCTTCATCACAGGAAGGACCAGTGGACAATTTAATTACCATAAATGAATTCGCAAAAGTAGAGCTGAAAGTTGGCAAGGTCCTGGAGGCAGAACGTGTGGAAGGTTCAAATAAACTTATCAAGCTCCAGGTAGATACAGGCGAAACCAGACAGATCGTCGCGGGCATTGGGAAAGAATACTCCCCGGAAGATCTGACAGGCAAGAAGATCATAGTGGTAACAAACCTGAAACCCGCAAAGCTCATGGGCGTCGAGTCCCGGGGAATGCTCCTTGCCGCGACGGACAGTGACGGGGTATTATCTATCCTTACCCCTGAGAAAGAGATAAAGCAGGGAGCATCAATTAAATAAATATTATCCGCAGATTTCACGGATTTTTCACCGATTTATTTAATAATCTGCGATAATGTATGAATAAGGAATGAAATGGCTAAAATAATCTCCATAAATACCAGCGATAAAAAAGGCGTCAGAAAAAAACCGGTTGACTCTGTTGTGGTAAAAGAAAATTTCGGGATTGAAGGTGACGCCCATGCATCGGACGAGTGGCACAGGCAAATAAGCCTGCTCGCCCTTGAAAGCATAAAGACAATGCAGGAAAAAGGTCTCGACGTGGGCCCCGGAGACTTTGCCGAGAATTTCACCACCGAAGGAATTGATCTCCCTGTCCTGCCGATCGGTACAAAAATGACTATTGGCGATGAAGTCGAAGCAGAGGTAAGCCAGATTGGCAAAGTATGCCACAACCGCTGCGCCATCTACCACCAGGCCGGAGACTGCGTCATGCCCAAAGAGGGCATCTTTATAAAGGTGTTGAAGGGCGGTACCGTAAAAACCGGAGACAAGATTAGTGTCATGTAGGGGCAAGGCGCTGCCTTGCCCTTGTTTTGTAATTTGATAAGGGTGCAACCAGCACAGGGCAAGGCAGCGCCTTGCCCCTACGGTGAAATGATCAACGTAGCCATCCTCACATTAAGCGACAAAGGCTCAAAAGGCCAGCGTGATGATACCAGCGGCCCCGCTATAGAAAAGCTGGTAAAAAAAATCGGCGCAGAAATTGTCAGCGCAGACATCCTCCCAGACGTAAAGTCAAAAATAAAAACAAAACTGATCGCCCTCTGCAAAAAAGCCGATCTCGTTCTTACCACCGGCGGAACAGGAGTCTCCCCGAGAGATGTAACCCCGGATGCAACCCGTGAAGTCATAACATATGAAATCCCCGGCATAGCCGAGGCCATGCGCACCGCAAGTTTGAAAAAGACCCCCTATGCCATGATCTCACGGGCTGTTGCCGGAGTCAGGGGTAAAACCCTGATCATCAATCTCCCCGGCAGCCCGAAAGCGGTAAAAGAAAACCTTGAAGTTATTCTTCCTGTTCTTGCGCATACAATTGAGAAATTGAAGGGGAGTACTGAGGATTGTGCAGACTTATATCGAGGCTGATCCTTGATATGAATTATTAGCGCCTTAATCAGCAAACCCCTGCAAAAACTGATACACGCACTCCGGAAGATCCTTACTGTACCCACCCTCAAGTACTGCAAAGGAAGGCTTGTTTAACGCAGCAAGTAATTTCCCGATTTCATGGTATGTTTCCAGTTCCAGCGTGAGGTTGGTAATGGGATCGAGTTTGTATGAGTCAAAGCCTGCAGAAACTGCCAGAAGATCGGGATTGAACTCCCGCACTTTTTCCAGGCCCTCTTTGAAGAGAGAAAGAAATTCATCGGGTGTTGTACTCGCGGAGAGGGGATAGTTTATGCAGTTGTCCCTGCTCCTGCCCCCTGTTCCGGGGTAGAGGGGGCTCTGATGCAGCGAAAGGTAGAGGAACTCTTTTTTGCCAAGCACGATATCTTCTGTTCCGTTTCCGTGGTGGCAGTCAAAATCAACAATCGCTACCTTTTCTATTTTCTCCAGGGCTTTCAGGGATGCAATGGCAATATTGTTAAAGTAACAGAAACCACCGAGGTCATTTCTGGTTGCATGATGCCCGGGAGGCCGCATAAGGGAAAAGGCCTTTTCTTCTGCGGACAGACAGTGAAGTGCCGCTTCAATCGCTGCGCCGGCTGACAATCTTGCCAGGTCATATATCCCGGGGTATGCAGGAGTATCAAAGTCCATAAAGTTACCCTTTTTTACGCTTTCTAAAAGCTGCGGCGTGTGGGCACGAAGAATGTCCTTGTCTGAGCAGTGTTCAGGCTCAGCGAATCTGTACCCTTTTTGCTCCAGATGTTCATAGGTGTACTGTGCCCGGCCCGGTGCCTCAGGATGTCCCGGCACTGAGTAGTTCAGACATTGTGGAGAGTAATAAATTTTCATGCTCGTAATACTTCCTTTCCCTGATAATTGCTTTTATGCATACTGGATGATTCACCCTCTGTACGAACTGACATGACCTGTTCACGTCACTGAAATAAAACTGCCTCCCCTTCTGCTGTCTCCCCACCCATCCATTTGACCGTTGACGCAATGGACGCCGCCAAAATACATATTCTTGCTGCCCCATACATTAATAGTATAAAAATTCCGGATTTTTTCCAGAATATCCTCTGATATACCGGGCTCGACATGGACTACTCCGTCTTCAACATGGATGCGAGATTTTTCTACAGCTTCTTTCAGGGGATAATTAAAATCAATCATATTGATCAGCGTCTGAAGAATGGCGGTCTTAATCCTTTTGCTTCCTCCGCTTCCCATAACAGCCTCGACTTTGCCGTCCTGAAGCACAATTGCCGGAATCATCATGGATGAAACCCTCTGCCCCGGCGGGGAAGAGAAAAAGCCGTCAGGATGCAGGTCATCCTCGCCCATCATATTATTCAGCATAATACCTGTTTCCGGGATGAAACAGCCTGAGGCTGAACCGTTTGAGGTGGTCATTGATGCGGCATTTCCCTGTTCATCTATGACACTGATATGCGTGGTGCCCTGCGTTGCGATAAATGTTTTCCCGGCAATACCGGTTCTGAAAGACTCAACCATCCGGCTCGTCGTCTCGTCTGCAAAGGGATAGGTTATGGTGCTGCCGTTCTTCATCGGTTTAAAATCATGAAGCTCTTTGAGAAGCTCTATTAACGTAATCAGAAATTCTTCTGAATGATATTCCAGCGCTGACAGATTAACCTTTTCCAGTAAATGCAGCCCGAGGGCGACCATAAAACCCCCCGACGAAGGAGGCGGGTTTGTGAGGATTTCTTTGCCGCGGTAATTGATAGACAAGGGTTTTCTTTCAATGACCTCATAAGATAAAAGATCGGATTCGGTAATGAGCCCGCCCTGTGAGCTCATGGCAGCAATGAGCCTCTCTGCAGATTCTCCTGTATAGATGTCTTGTTTCCCTTCTGCGATTCCATGAAAAAATGTCTGCAGGTCCGGATTAAAAATCCTGTCATGCTCCTGCAGATACTGACCGTCTTTGATGAACATCTCTTTTCCATAGGGTGTTGATGTAAAGATAGGTTCCAGCAGGCCCAGAAAGTATGCCTGCAGTCTGCTCACCTCAACGCCCTTCTCCAGGGAGTCCAGCGCAGGAGCGATGATCGTCTTTAATGGAAGGGTGCAGAGTCTTTCATGAACATGAAGAAGCCCTTTCAGCAGTCCGGGAACAGCAACGGAACCCATTCCCGTATGAAAGACCTGGACACATTCCGGAAAATTAATGTCAGTGGGAGTCATGACAGGCTTACCTTCGCGCTCTTTTCCAAGCCCGGGAGTATTCACAAAGAAATCAAAGAGAATGTCCTGTTCCCGGTTTTCGCTGTGGGCGAGAAAAAAACCACCACCGCCGAAACTTGTAAGAGATGGCTCGGCTACAACCGAGGCAAATCCGGCCGCAACCGCCGCATCAAAGGCTGTACCGCCGAGGGAGAGCATCTGTTCAGCTGCGCCGGCAGTAAGCGGGTGTCCTGATGATACCGCGCCTTTCATTGTAAAAAAAGCCCCTGCGTGTATTTGATCATCTTTTTAAAATCATTTGTCTTTTTATACTGGTTTCTCTGAATGTGGGCGCCGGTAGAGCGCTTGAGAATTTCAGGCACTTCATCAAGGTATGGTGTTGAATTGAGCATTTCAGCAAAGGGCTTTGCATGTGTATAAAGGTTCATGATCGCTTCTTTCATTGAGCATTTTTTACCGTAAAAGGGATCTACATACACGCCGTCAAGACCGTATCGTGCAGCCTGCCATTTGTTCGTGCGCAAAACCTGAATATGCGGTTCAGGATGTTCGTCCTGTTCAGCCAAAGACAAAACAAGGGCCTGTACCAGTGCAACAATCGCAAGAATATCACGCATGGAATAGGGCAGATCACATATCCTGATCTCAATCGTTCCAAAGTCAGGATGGGGCCGTACATCCCACCATATATCTTTTACCGTGTCAATAATAGCGCTTTGTTTTAACAGGCTGATAAGGTTTTCAAATTCTTCCCAGTTATCAAGGGAGTCAGGCATCCCGGCCAGGGGAAGGGCGTCAAACAGTTTTGACCTGTATGACATCAACCCAGTATCCTCTGCCTCGTAAAAGGGCGATGAAGTAGTGAGGGCAAGAAGTATGGGAAGGTATATCCTGATGTTATTGTTTACCCTGATGACTTTTTCTTCATCATCAATTCCGATATGAACATGCAGCCCCTGCGTGATGAATCTTCGACCTATAAGCTGAAGATCGTCCATTATTCTTTTATATCTCGATTTATCAGAAACTACCTGATCAAGGCCCCGGGAAAATGGATGAAGGCTTACACAGTACAATGAGCCGCCTAATGAGCCTACCATGTCTGCAAGCATAGTATAAGAAGCGTTCAGGTCCCGTTCCACATCAGCGACTGTGGAACAGATCCCGGTGTTTATTTCAACCATTGACTGGATGAATTCCGGCTTGATTCTCTCTGTCAGTGTCTCCGGCACCATCGTCAAAACCTGAGGCGCAAGGGGGCTCAGTTCATACGTTTCCCCGTCAAGCAGCTGGATTTCGAGTTCAACACCTATGGTGGGGGCGGGTGATTTATGAAAAATTAGTTCTTCCATGCATTCAAGGTGCTTTGCAAAGCCGGATTATTAAGCAGTCTAATCCTAATCTTTGCGCAATTTTTTTATCGCAAATCGAACGAGTTCAGCCAGGTAGGCTGACCCTACCCTGAGCACTTCTTCATCAAAGTCGAATTTAGGGCTGTGTGAAGCGATCTTCTCATTGCCGTCCTTGGATCCTCCAAACCTGACAAAACAGCCCGGGACTTTCAGCAGGTAATAGGAAAAGTCTTCTCCGCCGAGACTGGGATAGGGCAGGGAAATGGCCTTGCCTTTGCCCAGAAGTTTATCAGCCACAGTCTTCGCGTACTCGAGACAGGTCTCGTCATTTACAATTGGAGGATAGCCCGGTTTATTGTTAAACGTGATGTCTGCATCGTGAAGGATCGAATAGGCTGAACACATTTTCTTAATCTTGTCAATAATCTGTTCCCGTACTATTTCATCAGTCGTTCTGATGGTCCCTCGTAATATCGCCCTGTCTGCAATTGCATTGTACACCGTGCCAGACCTGATATAACCGACTGTCAGTACTGCCGGGTGCACAGGGTCAATGTCACGGGAAATTATTGTCTGGAGGCTTAATACAATCTGGCTTGCTATAAAAACAGCATCCGCGGTCTCATGGGGCCGGGCTGCATGCCCTCCCTTTCCAATGACCCGTATGTCAAAGGCGTCGGTATATGCGGTATGCACACCGGATTTTAACCCGATTTCTCCGACGTTGTGGTGCCTTTCGATGTGTCCGCCAAAGATCATGTCAACACCCTCAAGCACCCCTTCTTCTATCATCGGTTTTGCCCCGCCATCGCTTTCTTCAGCGGGCTGGAAGATAAATACCACATTGCCATCAGGGGGGTTTTCCTTTAATATCCGTGCAGCACCGAGCACCATGGCGGTATGGCCGTCATGTCCGCATGCGTGCATGACCCCGGGGTTCTGCGATGCAAAGGGAAGCTCTGTCTCTTCCGTGATCGGCAGGGCGTCAGTATCAGCCCGCAACGCGATTGTCGGCGCATTTTCATCTGTGATGATCTTTCCCACAACTCCTGTCTGCGCAATGCCGGTCTTGTATTTAATCCCGAGCTTTTTCAATGTCTTGGCGATAAATTCGGAAGTCTTTTCTTCCTTAAATCCAAGCTCTGGCCACTGGTGGATTGTTCTGCGAATGTCTCTGATCCACTCAAAGAGTTCATCATTTACTATTTTATTTACTTTTTTCATTCCTCAGAAACCCTATTGTTTATCTAACGTGATTCAACCTATTATTAGGTGCTATCCCATACTCACTATAAATCATATCATTTAGATTATAAAAATGCCCTGCTGAGCGATCTGGCCGGTGTTTAGCCGTGAGTGTATCAGGGGGTAATCCTGACAAGGATACCTGAGGAGAAAAATTTTATGTTCTTACTATTTGATGATTCTCATTCTAAATGATATACTAAGGGCGTTTTAAGGTGTATAGGAGAGTAACCTGTTGAATTTGTTGGATAATTATAATACGTCTGATTCAGGCAATGCAATGAGCCGCAGAAAAATCCTGGGTCTTGGCCTTGTTGCCGCTGCTGCAGCCCTCGTTCCATCGAAACTGTTTGCTGCTGTCGAGGCGTACCCGGAGGACAAATGGATCTGTCTCTATAATGTGCATACCCATGAATACCTGGATACCCTTTTCTGGAAAAATGGCAGCTATCTTCCGGAAGCCCTTGATAAAATAAGCCACCTCTTTCGCGACACAAGGAGCGGGAGAAAGAAACCGATCAATAAAGACCTGATAGCGTGTCTCCACGCGATGCAAATGAAGCTCAAGAATAAAGAGCCCATTCAGATTATTTCCGGTTATCGTTCTCCACGATCAAATGCGATGCTGAGAAAGCAGAACAAACGGGTAGCCAAAAACAGTTTTCATATGTATGGCAAGGCTGCTGACATCCGCGTACCGGGAATCAGTACCAAAGGTGTCAGGCGTGCTGCCATGGACCTCCGAATAGGAGGGGTAGGATATTATCCCAGGTCAAGATTTGTGCATATAGATGTTGGCGAAGTCCGTTTCTGGAGAGGATAGGCCGCGTTCATTACCGGGATATCCGTGAAGCATCTCATCTCGAGCCATTTCCCTGTCAACTGAAGCATCTTCTTTCATGAGGTTTCCCCGGCCAGTTCATTGAATAAGCGGGCGGGTTTTACTTACAATAATTCAGAGTGCCGCTCTCTGGCCCTCTTTTTTATTTTAAGAGGACATATTCAGACATGAAAAAAAATTCCTCCTTTGACATCATTGTTATAGGGGCCGGCCATGCCGGCTGTGAAGCAGCTCTTGCGGCTGCGCGTATGGGGTTCAGTACCGCGATATTTACCATGAACCTCGATACAATCGGCCAGATGTCCTGCAACCCCGCAATCGGAGGCCTTGCCAAGAGCCATATTGTCAGGGAGATAGACGCCCTGGGTGGTGAAATGGCAAAAGTTACGGACAAGGCCGGAATTCAGTTTAAAGTCCTCAACAAGAGCAAGGGCCCCGCTGTATGGGCCACGCGGGTGCAGGCTGACCGGGCACTGTACAGAAAATATATGCGTGAGGCCCTTGAAGCGCAGGCCGGTCTTGAGATCAGGGCTGAAAACATTGAAGAACTACTGATTGACGCACAGAGGATACAGGGCGTCAGGACAACAGAGCATGTATACAGCGCACGTGCTGTGGTCATTGCAACCGGAACGTTTTTAAACGGTCTGATACATATCGGACTTGAGAACTACCCTGCAGGCAGAGTGGATGAACCACCATCAATTAACCTGCCAAAGAGTCTTGCCCGGATCGGTTTTAAGATCGGGCGGCTGAAGACCGGGACCCCGCCGCGAATTGCCAGGGACAGCATTGATTTCTCGGTGATGGAGAAACAGGAAGGCGACATGCCTCCGCCTCCGCTGTCGATGTTTACCCATGAGATTACCAATCCCCAGTACCCCTGCTATATTACCTATACGAACGGGCTGACACACAAAATCATAGAGGAAAACCTCACACACTCGCCCCTCTACAGCGGCGTTATCACCGGAATTGGTCCGCGCTACTGCCCATCGATTGAAGACAAGATTGTAAAGTTTAAAGATAAAGCCCGGCACCAGATATTCCTTGAGCCCGAAGGGATCGAGAGTGATGAATATTATGCAAACGGGATCTCCACGAGCCTCCCCCGTGATGTACAGATCAGGATGGTAAACAGCATCCAAGGCCTGGAACATGCCGTCATCAATAAACCGGGGTATGCTATTGAATATGACTTTGTTTATCCAACTCAGCTCAAGCCGACTCTTGAGACAAAGATGATAGAGGGGCTCTATCTGGCCGGCCAGATAAACGGGACATCAGGGTATGAAGAGGCTGCTGCACAGGGTCTGGCAGCCGGGGTCAATGCCGCGCTGAAACTGAAAAAAGCCCCTCCTCTGATCCTGGCAAGACATGAAGCCTATACCGCGGTATTAATAGATGATCTCATCACAAAGGGGACCAGTGAACCATACAGGATGTTTACATCACGAGCTGAATACAGACTTCTCCTCAGGCAGGACAATGCTGACCTGCGGCTTATGGAAAAGGGCTATCACCTGGGTCTTATTAACAGGACCCAGTACAATTCATTCAGCCGCAGAAGGACGGACATTCAGAAAGAACTGGCCAGGCTCAGATCTACACGGGTTAAACCGGCAGCTGTCAACTCTGTATTAAAGCGGCTTAAATGTTCACCTGTCAGAGAAGCTGTTCTCCTGGAGCAGCTTCTGAAGAGGCCTGAACTGAACTATGGTCATGTAGCTGAACTTTCACCCCCGGAATCCAGGCTGTCTGATGATGTTATCCGCCAGGTGGAAATTCAGACGAAATACGAAGGGTATATAAGGCGTCAGGCAGAGCAGGCTGAAAAGTTTCAGAAAATTGAAGAGAAAATTATTCCTCAGCACTTTGACTATACAACTATCAACGGCCTATCCAGGGAGATAGTTGAAAAGCTGAACGAGGTAAGGCCCCTCAACCTGGGACAGGCAGGAAGAATACCGGGCGTTACTCCTGCTGCAATATCACTGCTGATGGTAGCGGTGGCAAAGCAGAAAAGAATGTAGAAATTTCGGATTACTCCCTGTATCTCTTTCTCAGTGTCTCCGTTACTGAGTATTTTGATTTTTGCCCGAATAGTATAGCAGGATTAGAAGGGCTATTTCTAAGAAGATTTTTTATTTTTCTATAAGAATTACTAAGGAATGGTGGCGGAGGAGGTAGGATTCGAACCCACGGAACTTTCGCTCAACGGTTTTCAAGACCGCCGCCTTCAACCACTCGGCCACTCCTCCAATTTCATTAGAAGACAGGGCACGGCATGCCGTGCCCCTACAGTTTACTTATCCTGTCTGTGCCCATAGAATGCCTCAGGGCCTCCGGTATTATAACAGAACCATCTTCCTGTTGGAAATTCTCCAGTATTGCGGCAACGGTACGGCCGACAGCGAGCCCGGAACCATTGAGAGTATGAACAAATTCAGTCCCTTTCTTCCCCGGCTTTTTAAACCGGATCCCCGCTCTCCTGGCCTGAAAATCTTCAAAATTGGAACATGAGGAGATCTCCCGGAACTTGCCCTGAGCAGGAAACCAGACTTCAAGGTCATAGGTCTTTGCAGCAGAAAAACCGAGGTCACCGCTGCAAAGGCAGACAACCCGGTAATGCAGTCCAAGCCTCTTCAGTATTTCCTCGGCATTTGCTGTCAATGCTTCAAGCTCATCATAGGAGCCTTCAGGTTTTACAAATTTAACCAGCTCTACCTTGTTAAACTGGTGCTGCCGTATGAGTCCCCGCGTATCTTTTCCGTAGGCACCCGCTTCTTTTCTGAAACAGGGGGTATAGGCTGTGTAGTACAGGGGCAGGTCATTTTCATTGAGGATCTCCTGACGGTGCATGTTTGTGACCGGGACCTCGGCAGTCGGGATCAGCAAAAACCCTTTTGACTCTTCTGATAATTTAAAGAGGTCGTCTTCAAATTTCGGCAGCTGGCCCGTTCCTGTCATTGATTCCCTGTTTACCAGAATAGGGGGGAGAATTTCTGTATAACCGTGGTCTTTTGTATGGACATTCAGCATGAAGTTCATCAACGCCCGTTCAAGCCGCGCGCCAGCGCCTTTGTTGATAACAAACCGTGCGCCCGCGATTTTACCGGCCCGTTCAAAATCAAGTATTCCAAGGTTTTCCCCGATATCCCAGTGATTCAGGGGCTCAAAGGAGAAATCAGGTTTTGCGCCCCATACCCGTAGTTCCTTATTCTGCGACTCATCTGTACCGACAGGAACAGATTCATGGGGAATATTGGGAATCAGGAGCAGCTCATCCATCCCCTTGCGATCGAGCTCTCTGAGGACCTCCTCCTTTTCAGCAATCCCGTCAGATACTTTCTTTGCTTCTTTTAAAACAGAGGAGGCATCCTTGCCCTGTTTTTTCAGATTTCCCACTTCTTTTGTAATCGTGTTTCGGACCTGTCTCTTCTCTTCTACTATTTTGAGCAGGTCTCTTCTTTGAGACTCAATTGCGAGAAAGGCATTCAGTATCTCTGTCCCTTCCCCTCTTTTTTTAAGAGCTGTGACAACTTCATCAGCCCGTTCTCTTACAAAGCGTATATCAAGCATATTCGTTACCTGACCTTTCCTTATCTCACCTCATATAAGGTAAGGCATAAGAGATTAAAAATCAACAAGCGCAAACGACTGGCAGAGGTGATTAAAAAGGAGAAAAGAGATAAGGGGATTTGATTCAGCGTGGTTTTTATTCAGCCTGAATGAGCCTTAGCAGCCATCGTCAAAGGCATCGCGATTTCCATCGCAGTCATTGTCAATACCATCGCTGCATGAGGGGTCTCCCTGTGGTCCTTCATGATTTCCCGGATACATGTTTGGATTTGAATCATTGCAGTCCAGGGCACACAATGCTACTCCGTCGCCATCAAGATCAACGTCAGTAGAGAAGTCAGGCCTGTTATTACAGTCACTATCTTTACCATCGCAGATTCTACTTGCCCCTGGATAGACATTTCTATCAGTATCATCACAGTCCCCGTTGCCCGGTGTATAGCCATCGCCATCAATATCAATATCACCGGTATTACAGTTAAACACTCCTTCGTCTATAGTGCCATTGCAGTCATTATCCAGGCTGTCACAAAGGTCCGCCTGCCCCGGGTGGATAGCTGCATTGCTGTCATTACAGTCATCACCGGGAATTCTCCCGCACCCCGACGGCGTTACTCCTGTACTGGAGCCATCCGCATAGAGGTTAACATGCCCGTCGTTGTCATTATCACAGTAGTAGTTCAGGGACTGCAGGGTAAGTACCTGGGAAAACCCGCTTTCATTCCCTGATCTGTCATAAGCAGTGACAGAAAAATAATAGGTTGACCCGTCCATCAGATCAGGAACAAAGTAAGAGGTAACATTCCCGACATCTACGATTATTTCATAACTGCCCGGCCTGGTTCCATAGTAGACTTTATATCCGGCAAGGTCAGTAAGTACTGTCCCGTCTTCGTTGAGTACAGGTTGTGACCATATAAGCGTGACATCCCCTGCCTGCAGATTAGTCAACAGCAGGAAAAACACCAGTAAGAATATACATGTTTTAACAGCGAGCTTGATCATCACATTCTCTTTAAATGGCTATACGCCGCGATCTGTAATGCAGGTCCTTAACTAATCACTTCAGACGTAAAGCCGGAGGAGATTACCTGGGGAATGCATGCTGCTGGGATACCGGAACTACAACAGCGGATTTATTGCAATGCAGATCATTTATATGCTGTCTATCTTACCATAACGGGACCGGCAAAAAAAGCATTGGATTGCCTGTACACGTACTGCTCGCATGCCTGGTTCTCTATTCTTATTTCCCGGACACATTGTAAATGACTCACTGAATATGTCCGCCTGTTGTTTGTATTTTATTATTACTCATTCTGGTGATAAATAAAGGTGAGCGGGATTTTGCTATAATATAGAGTCATGATTATAAAAATGGTGTATACGTTCGTATTTATTACGGCTTTTGCTGCCCTTTCTGTATCCGGTGCTTATGCTTTTACCGTGGATGTTATCCCGGCAGAAGTAAAACCGGGTGATGTTGTTCTCCTTCAGATTGAGGGAGATTCGGGAACTGCGGCGAAGGCAGAGTTTCTCGGCAGGACAGTACAATTTTATCCGGCAGCAGAAAACCGGCTGTTCGCCCTCCTCCCTGTTGATATCAAAACCAAGCCTGATAAGTACCCTGTATCTGTGTTACGGGATGACCGGAAAGAGACGCGCTCTGTCTTTGTCCGGTCTCACAAGTTCAAGACAGTCAAGCTTACTCTGCCGGAAGGCAAAGTCACCTTAAGCCCTGAAAATCAGAAGCGGGCGACGAATGAAGCTGTCATGCTCAAGAAGGTCTGGTCTGAAAAAACAGGGAAGAGCTGGGACGGGGCATTTATTCCTCCTACTGAGACGGAAATATCAGAAGTCTATGGTGTAAACCGGATCATGAACGAGAAAAAGAACAGTGTGCACAGGGGAATGGACTTCAGGGGCAAAACCGGGACGCCTGTCAGGGCAATTAATTCCGGGACGGTTGTGTTAACGGATGATCTTTTTTACGGAGGACACACAGTGGTCGTTGACCACGGAATGGGCCTCTATTCGATTTACATGCATCTCTCGGAGTTTAAGGCATTACAAGATGCTGCTGTTGAGAAAAATCAGGTCATAGGACTGATCGGGAGCTCAGGCAGGGTTACCGGCCCGCATCTGCACATGAGCGTCAAACTCGACGGGGTCAGCATAAATCCAGAGGCCCTCTTTGAACTTGAGCTTGCGTCATCAAAGCGTGAAATCGCTGATTAATCCAATTGAATAATTACCTATCGAGAATAATATGGGTCTCAATATTTGCTGTTGCAATGGCCTATATTGAGTCAGCTGTTGTGGTTTACCTGCGAGCCCTTTATCATCCTGAAGGATTTTTATTTCCCTTAAAGCCCCTGAATGACGCAAAGATAATCGTTGAGGTCTTTCGGGAAGCGGCAACTCTCGTTTTGCTGGTGGCTGTTGCCGCTCTTGCCGGGAAAAAACTCAGGGAACGGTTTGCCTACTTTATGATAGCGTTCGGCATATGGGACATATTTTATTATGTCTGGCTTAAAGTTATTCTGGACTGGCCCTCCTCTCTCTTTGAATGGGATGTTCTTTTTCTCATTCCGATGACCTGGATAGGACCTGTTATTGCACCGCTATCCATCGCAATGCTGATGGTTATTTTCGGTGTGCTCATTATTTATTTCAGTGAAAAGGGAATGGACCTGAACAGCACAATTAGTTCCACACTACTTGTGCTTGCAGGTACAGGTATCATATTATATTCTTTCATGTCTGACACCGGAGCAACGATAGAGCTCAAAATGCCTCAACCCTACAGATATGATCTCCTTGTTATAGGGAACGTGCTCTTTATCATCTCATTCCTTATATCATTCTTAAAAGCAAAGAGGAGCAATTCATAAAGTGAGTGAGTATCTGACCATAATTATCAGCGCGTATATTTTTGTCGTGGCCCTGGGCTACTGGCTTGACTATTTAAATCTTACATACATGAAAAAATACGGCTCAGTGATCCCTGCTGAATTTGAGGGACAGATAGACCAGGAGCTTTTAACGAAAACCCGTGACTATAACGTGGAGCACACAAAATTCGGGTTTCTCTCTTCTGCAGTGAACAATATTATATTTCTCTTATTTATCTTTGTGTTCCTGAATATCTATAATTCCTGGCTTATCTCATTTAACATGTCCTTTGTTTTTTCCGGGCTCATCTTCTTTTTACTGCTGACCTATGCTGACTCGCTTATTGCCATGCCATTCAGCTGGCATAACACCTTTAAAATAGAGAACAAGTATGGATTCAACACCATGACGCCGCAACTCTGGATCACCGATACAGTAAAGTCACTCATTATTACAACCGTTCTTCTGGGGCTTTTAATTTCAGTGGGACTGTTTATCATTCAGAAAAGTCCTGCCTTGTGGTGGTTCTGGGTATGGTGTTTTTTTCTTCTGTTCGGAATATTTATCATGTACATTTCTCCCTATGTGATAGAGCCGCTTTTCCACAAGTTTTCACCCCTTGAGGACAAAAACCTTGAAAATGAATTGCGAGAACTTCTTGATAAGGCGGGTCTTAAGGTCAGCAGGGTTTTTAAGGTTGATGCCTCAAAGAGGACAAAACATACAAATGCGTATTTTACCGGGATAGGCAAGGTAAAAAGAATTGTTCTCTATGATACGCTCCTTGAAAAAATGGACGGCAATGAAATTCTGTCAGTTCTTGCCCACGAGGCTGGCCACTGGAAAAAAAAGCACCTGCTGAAGCACCTTGTTGCAACGGAGACCATTGCCTTAATCGCCCTCTATGTTTCTCACCAGGTGCTGCAGGGTGAATTTCTTACAGAACTTTTTCAGATTGAACAGAGTTCTTTTTTCGCGAAAGTGGTGGTCCTGGGTTTTCTCGGTTCAATTATTTCAGTCCCCTTCAGCCCCCTTTCTCATTATTTCTCGAGAAAGCATGAAAATGAGGCGGACAAATTCTCTTATGAACTGACCGGTAACTCAGAGAGCATGATAAGCGCTCTCGTCAAGCTCTCAAAAGACAACCTTTCCAACCTTCATCCCCATCCTCTGTATGCGTTGTTCCATTATTCCCATCCTCCGGTACTTGAAAGAATCAGAAGTATACGCCACCTGTCGAAATAAGGGGCGCTTAAGTTCCTATCGGTCTCGTTCTTTTTTGACAACCTTCATCTAATTGTAGTTAAATAAATGGCTTAATGACCCTGTGCGGTCCCGGGCATCACACCCCGGATCCTGAAGGACCGAATAATTTTATCCTATGAGGAGTCTGCCATGCCAAAGCTGAACCACAAAAAATCAAAAGAGCTGTTCAAAAAAGCAAAACGCTTAATCCCGGGTGGGGTAAACAGTCCTGTGCGGGCCTTCAGCGCTGTTGGTGGAAACCCCCTGTTTATTGATTCTGCAAAGGGTTCAAAAATTTATGATGTTGACGGTAATGAGTATATTGATTATGTCCTCTCATGGGGCCCCATGATATTAGGTCATTCCCATCCAGGAGTTGTGAAGGCGCTGAAAAAGGCCGCAGAAAAAGGAACAAGCTTTGGCGCTCCGACACCGCTTGAGATAGAGCTTGCAACCATGGTCCGCAAGGCATATCCGTCAATGGAAGTTATGAGAATGGTCAACTCCGGTACTGAGGCCACGATGAGCGCGATCAGGGCTGCCCGGGGGTTTACGGGCAGGGACAAGATCATTAAGTTTGAAGGCTGCTATCACGGCCATGCTGACGGTCTCCTGGTCAAGGCAGGTTCAGGGGCCGCGACATTTGGTGTGCCCACAAGCCCGGGTGTCCCCAGAGATTACGCAAGAAACACCTTGACGCTTCCTTTTAATGATCTTCAAGCCTTTAAAAAAATGTGTGAAAGGACCGGGAAAAATATCGCCTGTGTAATTCTGGAGCCGGTTGTGGGAAACAGCGGATGCATACTGCCTAAACCAGGCTATCTGGAGGGGTTGAGGAAAATAACCAGCAAATATGGCATTGTCCTGATTTTTGACGAAGTTATGACCGGGTTCAGGGTGTCCTTCGGCGGTGCGCAACGGGCATTTAGGATAAAGCCTGACATGACCTGTCTTGGAAAGGTTATTGGCGGGGGCCTGCCTGTTGGAGCATATGGCGGCAAAAAAGAAATCATGAGAAAGATTGCCCCTGACGGCCCTGTGTATCAGGCGGGAACACTTTCAGGCAACCCTCTTGCAATGACAGCCGGAATCGAAACACTTAAGATTCTTTCAAGGCCGGACACGTATAAAAAGCTGATGGCAAAGTCAGAAGCACTTGAAGACGCTATGAAGAATGCAGCAAAGCGGGCCGGCATAGCAACAAAATTCTACCGGGCCGGGAGCATGTTCTGTACCTACTTTACTAATCAGGAAGTGTATAATTTCACAGATGCTGCAAAGACAGACACCGCTCTGTTCGGAAAGTTTTTCAGAAAAATGATTGAGAAAGGTGTTAACCTTGCACCCTCTGCCTTTGAGGCCGGTTTCATGTCGCTGGCACATTCGCAGGCAGATATCAACAAGACCGCGCGGGCAGCATATGAGACGTTTAAAGAAATATCATAAATGTTTAAAACACGGAGGCACTGAGACACGGAGAGAAGCAAATATATTTTTTTCTGTTCTCCGTGTCTCAGTGCCTCCGTGTTCTAAAAGGACAGATAAATGAAACTCATAATAACAGGCTTCTCTAACTCCGGAAAGACAACGGTTTTCAATGCCCTTACCGGGCAGAATCTGGAAACCCCTTCATACCCCACGTCCATATCAGCAGACGTTGAGCCCCATCCGGGGATAGTAAAAGTGCCTGATACCAGAATCGATAAACTGTCATCAATTTACGAGCCAAAGAAGACAACCTTTGCTACTGTTGAATACATTGACTATCTCGGTATAACCTCTGCTGCTGCCGGCGGTGATGTATCACAAAACACCAAGGTCTTTACCCTGATTAAAGATGCTGATGCTGTTGTCCATGTGGTCCGCGCATTTGAGGATGAAGCTGTTATGCATCCGCTGGGAGTAGTAAATCCGGCCAGGGATGTCGCGTCTTTTGAGGTTGAACTTATTCTCGGTGACCTTGAGTTCGTGGAAAAGAGGATCGAAAAGATAGAAGACCAGGAGAAGAGAGGCAAAAAGCAGGATGAAGGCGACAAAAAACTCCTCATGAAATGCAAGAAGGCCCTTGAGGAAGAACAGTCACTGAGGAACATCGAGTTTAGTGAAGAAGAAAAACGTCTCATGCTGCCCTATCAGTTTCTCTCGACAATGCCCGAAATAATAGTTCTCAATATAGATGAAAATGACCTTGGCTCAGACAGGATAGCACAGTACCAGAAAGAAATAGAGGGGTTTTTCAAAGAATCAGGGCAAAAGATTGTCCCCCCGGTCCTGACCCTCTGCGGGAAAATCGAGATGGAAATTGCCCAGCTTCCGGCTGATGAGGCTGAGGCCTTCCTTGATGATCTTGGCATTGAGGAGCCGGCAATGAACAAGCTCTGCCATGTTTCTTATCAGTCGCTCGGGCTTATCTCCTTTTTTACTGTAGGAGAAGACGAGGTGAGGGCGTGGACCATAAATGCCGGTACCCGTGCTCACCAGGCAGCAGGCAAGATCCATTCTGACATTGAACGGGGATTTATACGGGCAGAGACTGTTGGCTATGACGACTTTATTTCCTCAGGAGAAAATATGGCGGCTGTGAAGGAAAAAGGGCTGGCACGGTTAGAAGGAAAGACGTATGCTGTGAAAGACGGCGACATTATTAATTTTAAGTTTAATGTATAGTGCTTTTTGATACATTCAGCAAGACCATCTCAGCGGCTCTCAATCGGAGAATTCACATCATCATAAATGCGCACTGATGCGAGCCGCCCCCTGCTGCTTTGTTCATATACCGCGATGCCAGCCTGAGGTGACAATTGTGTCTTGCCCCACCTGTCAACAATAAATTCAACGGCACAGCATGTTCCATCATAGGCAGAGCTGCAATGTCCCAAAGGGATTCCTCCGTCAGCGAGGGCTGAGCTGTAAAAGGCTGTCAGGCCATCCTTGCCTTCTTGTTTATAGTTATCGCCAGCTGGCTCTCTCACATACCCATCAGGTTCAAAGAGCTTAAGTATGGACTCTGTATCTCCTCTTGCAAGGGCATCCATGTACGCATTGATCAGGGGCGGCAAGATAACATTTTCTTTTACGGGGAGAATGGGCGAACGTACTGTATGTTCTTTGAAAAGGGGCCAGAGGCTGTGATATATCCTTACATGGGAGAATTTACCTTCCATCAGGTCTGCCGCAATCGCGACCGGGATCTGCAGAAGCTCTTTGCTCTGAGCAAGATGGAGAAGGCACTCCTCAACGATGAGATGATCAGTGGCTGTTGTTGCGAAATGTTCTACTCTTGGGTCTCGCCGCTGTATCCAATGCCTGAAGTTACCCAGAAAATGCCGGAACCTGTCAGGGCCTTCCACTTTTCCCTTGACAGGCTCGTCCAGAAAGGGCTCGCCCGCAAACATGGACTGAATCTCCTGAATGTCACCATCCAGCAGCAGAGGAAAAAAGTTCTGAATCATCTCTTTTGTTTTGCTCATAGTCTTATTTTGGCGCCAGAGTGCCAACAAAGCCCTTCGCTTCCTCAAGAAGCGCTGCCAGCTCTTCATCACTCCCAAACATTTTTTTTGTATCCCTGTTTCTCCACTTGGAGATAATTTTTTGAATTCGTGCCTCTATTTCGGTGTTATACGGCATGAGACCCTCGATTGATAATGTTTAATCCATCGGTAACCGGGATCACTCTAATATATCAAATTTATGTCATTTTTTATGAATGAGCGCCTGACTCAGACAGGAGCAATTCGTATTGCAGTAGCCTGTCTGATTACGCCTCACAGAGAGGGTTCAGGTTTATTTTTGTACTGCTGATTTTTCTATGATAATATTTCAAGATATGATACCATTGCATTAACAGCAAAATCTGACGCGGCTGTTATTGAACAGACCCGATACACATATATTAGCTGAAGCTAAGAAACTTTTGAATGTATGCGGTCCGTAAAGACTGACCGGATTCAAATGGAGGTGGGAATGAAAACACTGGTCGAACAAATGGCAAAAGCCCTGGTAGATGCGCCAGAGGATGTATCGGTTAATGAAATAGAGGGTGAAAGAACCACAGTTTTTGAGCTGCAGGTCGCGAAGAGTGATATCGGCAAAGTTATCGGTAAGCAGGGGAATACAGCACGGGCCATGAGAACCATACTCAGCGCCGGAGGCACCAAGCTTGGCAAACGGTTTGTTCTTGAGATACTTGAATAAGCTGAACAGCCAGTTTTAAAGACATTCAATTGCCTCATTTCACGCAGGCATGAACAAGAAGCAAAAAAAGGCTTCAGAACCTGCAACGGCCCTGAGGCGTTCTTTTTTAATGGTGAGCCGTTAGGGATTCGAACCCCAGACCCGCTGATTAAGAGTAACTACCTACCCCCAAAATACATCTTTCTTATAAATCAATAACTAAACTCTAACAAGATTCATTAATGGCTCAAAAGAATATAATGCCGGCCTTCTGCCAGATGCTTCTTCTAATGTAGAGATAAGATTTTTTTCCAAAAGCACCCTTGTGAACCTTGCAGCACTCGAAGCAGGTATCCCACTATTTGCTACAAATTTATTATTTCTAAAAACTGGATTAGTAAAGACATAATCCAATGCGTTGACACTCCATTTAGAGGACAACGCTTCTGAAAATACTACTTTCATATTTTCATATAATGTACTGATATCCTCTGCAATAGCTAGGTTTCTAATTGCCTGTTGCTCAATCGCTTTAAGAAAAAAATTACACCAACTTTCCCAATCACCCTGCTCAGACACATTTCTCATTGTGTCAATATAAAGATCTTTATTCTCTTCCAAGTATCCACTTATGTAAAAATGAGGCGCTGATATAGTTCCTGAAGACCATAGCATCAATGTAACTAACATCCGTCCAATTCGCCCATTACCATCTTTAAATGGATGCAACGCTTCAAATTCAATATGGGTAATTCCTGCTTTAATCAATGTTGGATGCTCGCTGTCTTTAATATATTGAAATAGCTTGTCCATCCCTTCTTGCAGTTTTTCAGGACTGATGGGAATAAATAATATGTTTCTCTTTAGCTTATCTGTTAGGTAGTTTTGTTCATTTTTATACTCACCTGGCGACTTTGAAGCACCCCTTCCAAAAGACAGCAATTGCTGATGAATTTTTTTGATCAGAGATTGAGATAGTGGATGACCATCAACTATTGCTTGCTGTGTGGAGCTCAATGCCCTCCGGTAAAGAATGGTCTCTATAATTTCATGTCGTACATTTGTAGCATTTTCCTCTTCAGCATCATGATCTGCCTCATACTTTAGAATTTCATCCATTGTGCTAACTGTGCCTTCCATTCTAGATGATATAACAGCCTCTTGGTTGCGTAAAGGAGCTAAAAGGATTTCACTGTCGTGCATGTTCTTTAACATTTGATCGTAGCGAGCCACAGCATCAGTTGCTTTTACTAAAAGAGCAATAAATCGTTCATAATTAAGAGTACTTGGTGGAAATTTGTCATAATGATAATGAACAGCGTTTTCCAAATTGAGTTCCATAGGCTACCTCCCAACAGATAGACGTTAATATTGAGCACATATATTAGCACCAAAACACTTAGCAGTCAATATAGCCGTTGTTTTGAGAGTCAAAGCAGCTAGATCTTAATAGATTTAGATCTAGGACAGTTGTTTGTCAAAACTTGGCATTTTTGAGAGTCAAACCGACTAGACCACCATGAATTTAGATCTAGAACTGTTGAGAATCACATTTGGGAGTTTTTTAGGAGATACGGATCTTCAACACAGCATGCAGAAGGGCAAAGATTAGGGACTTTATTTTCATGATTTACGACATACCTTTGCTATCACGTCTTGTAATGGCAGGAGTCAGACATGACAACAGTATCAAGGCTCTTGAGGCACAAGAGCTTAACCATGACACTCAGGTATTCCCACCTCGCAACCTCACACATGGCAAATGCAGTGGATATGATGGACAATACCCTGAATGACAAACCAACTGCACAATTGAAAAAAGAAGGAGCCAGCCACAAATGGCTAACCCCCTGATTGTTAATGGTGAGCCGTGTAGGAGTCGAACCTACGACCCGCTGATTAAGAGTCAGCTGCTCTACCAACTGAGCTAACGGCCCATTATTTTAAAGCGATCAGCTGTCAGTTAAAAAAAGCTGATTGCTGACAGCTTGTTTGGCGCGCCTGGGAGGACTTGAACCTCCGACACCCGGCTTCGGAGGCCGGCGCTCTAATCCACTGAGCTACAGGCGCAGCTTAAAATAGCTATCAGCATTCAGCCGTCAGCTTTTTTTTGAAAGCTGATAGCTGAATGCCATAAATCTGCCATTGCAAATTTATTTGGGGTGAGTGAGGGGATTCGAACCCCCGGCCTCCTGAGCCACAGTCAGGAGCTCTAACCAACTGAGCTACACTCACCATTTATTAGCTATCAGCACTCAGCCTTAAAAAACTGATCGCTGACAGCTGATGGCTGACAGCTTAATTATGGCGCGCCTGTGAGGATTCGAACCTCAGACCCTCTGATTAGAAGTCAGATGCTCTATCCAGCTGAGCTACAGGCGCAACTCTATATATTCACTTATTCTGTGTATGATAATCCAGCACAGTGCCTAAATAATGGGCAGCGTAATATGAAATATCGAGTGGTTGTATTTTAATTGAGTTGCCATAATATGGCAAGTTAGTGCGGGAGGTTTTGCAGGGCTATATATTTTTTAAATTTATTGGAAATGGGGTTTCGGGCAGAGCTCCATAATTACTCTTTATTATCAGCACCATCCTCTCCGGCAGCATTCGGCTTTTCCGGAGATATATCATCCTCATTTACTGCGGTATCATTCTGTTCCGCTGTTTTTTCATCTGCCTCTTTGAAGGCTTCAGCCCACAGCGAGTC
>CAMYND010000022.1 GCA_947259645.1 Thermodesulfovibrionia bacterium
CTTTGTTAAAAAGAGCTTTCGGTTTGTACAGCAAATAATAATTCGATGTTTCCGCACGTCACCTCCCCTGGCTCCATCGTCTTTCAGATCATCTGCTAGCAGTGCCAAATTTTCAGATATTGCCCCAAACAGGCCATGTTCAAATCACCATGTGTCCCTTTCCGGACAATTTTTACCTACATTTGACTAAAGGACAATTACCTTGTCACACTCATGCATCATGGAAGCATTGTCATACTGGCTGCCCCGAGATATTGCCTCTGTGAGACCATCAGTCCCGCCAAACATTTTCGCGTTATGGTCGCAATAGCTCATTTTCACTCCACTGACTTTACACATGCCTGAGTATTCAGGGTAGTTAAATAGTCTCGTTCCAACGTCCATCGTGAAAATAAAAACCTCATGGCCGCGTTCAACCGCTGCATTTGTCAGCCCGATAATATCTTTTAAATGATCTTCCGTATTAACTAATATCCCTAGTTTCATTTCCTATCCCTTTCTTACCAGGAAACAACTTTGTCGCTCTTTTCAATCAATTCAATTATCCCGGGATAATCAGCGTTGTTCCTGATATCTAATACGTGAACATCATGTTCTTTTCCGTGAATGTTGATGAAGGTAGTTGATGTGTCATCCGGGTCCCTGGTTAACAGATACAGTATTTTCATGCCTCAGGCCTCCTGTCCATAATATGTTTTAATAGGCCACTATATGATCGTAACTATAGAGCTTATGAGCGATCTCTTCTGTTGTAAGATAATCGAGATTGCTATTCTCACTGCAGTTCGTGAATAACTGCATTTCCATATCCCCCATCATCTCAATATTCATGGTGATGTCCTCGCTTCCTTCCAGCTGCCTGTCAAGAATATATACATCAACAATGTCATCCATAAGAATAATGCCAAGGGCCATTCTGAGAGCCTCTGGCTGCCTGTCTCGCGTAAGAACCGCTATCTTTTTTGCCATTTTAATCTCCTTTAAATACCCTGTTCATCTGTTGGAAGAACTGTTTTGATTATGAGTTTGCAAGATACATACCACGAAGAAATATACATATTATTAACATGTTAGGATGAAATCGATTAATCTTCCTGTCCTGATCTGGACAGATATTCGGGGAATAGGTTGATCTGTTATGGAATCAGCAGCTGGTTATAGCGTAATGTTGAGCAGTAGTCAGAGCAGGCACTGAAACAGCTCATTGATGGTCAGTTTATTTCTTTACCGTAAAAGCGAGAAGCCCATCGCTTTCCGTTAATTCAAGGAGGGTATATCCTTCGTCATCGCAGATCATAGGGATCGACTGCCTGGTGGTAATGTCATTGGTTATTACCTGAAGTATCTTGCCTTTTTTCATGTCTTTCAGGGTCTTGGTGGTCATCACTGTTGGGACCGGACATAACAGACCTGTCATGTCAAGGACCTTATCAATCTTGTTTTTTTTGATCATACTCTCTTAATCCGCCATTTCTTTTAATTTGCCTGAACACTTTTATCAATTATTATACAAGTTTCATACCAGATAATATCCGCATATGCAACTTTTTTAATGTTGATTATTATTCCTGCTGGCATACAAGTTGCAAAAAATATGCAGAAACCAGTAGTCTCAAATAAAGTACACACCAACCTTGCTGTGCCATATGTTGCGCCGAGCTCTATGGATTGGATGTCCTATCACATAACCGAGGAATTTTTCATAACATTCATATGCGCTTGTATTACGATCAGGGCATACACCACTTCAAAGTCCGAACACCTTTCCACAGAAGTTAAGAGCAGGATATTCCTGATCAGCTCCGGGTTTATCCTGCTGGGAATAAGCAGTGCTACCCATGCATCTATTCATGCCTTTAGACTTGATTTAAATTTACTGTATCAGACCCTTTTTGGCTATTGCCTGGGCCTCATCACGTTAATAACAGCTGTTTCCTCTGACAGGCCGGAGAACAAAAATTTTATCCCTTTTCTTTACCTGCTCCTCCTGCCCCTTTTTCATCCGGTGGCATATAACATTTTTCCTATTTTCGGAGACTTTCGCCCTCTTGTCTGGCTTTTTATTTCTTATCTGTCAGGGGTAATTTGCATGCTCTATATTGCGGCCTGGTACCGCACCGGCGCACGCAGATACCTCTACTCATCTCTTGGTCATGCACTGATATGCATTTCTTCCATCATGTTATTTTTCCCGGGACCAATGGGCTCTCGCGTATGGATATACGGACATCTGTTAAGACCGCTGGGCTTTACTACACTGTTTTTCAGTATGAAGCTTGAAGACCTTACCAAGCTGAGAGGAAGCATTCTCTATAAAACGCTTACAGCATTCAGCCTGCTTGCTGCGATCCCACTTTTTGTCTTTGGCACGGTAATGTTTTACGAGAATGTCCGGCCCATAGACTTTGTTGGCAGAAACTGGATGGTCTTTATCCTTCTTCTGGTGACCCTGATCTCTGCACTTTTTTTTGGTCTTGGTCTCATAATAAGGCTTATACGTCCCATTCTCAAGCTGCAGGATTCTGTAAACTGGCTTGTCGAGCGGGAGCTGAATGAAAAAATTGAAGTAACGAGCAATGACGAAATCGGGGAGTTGTCCCACATATACAATGAAATGGTCGTCAAGCTGCGCAACTCAATATCAGAAAAAGACCGGCTTAACAGACTTGCGGCAACAGGTGAGCTTTCTGCCACGCTTGCTCACGAAATTAAAAACCCTCTGAATGCTATCTCCGTTGCAGCGACCTATTTACGGCAAAATTATAAGGGCAAGCTTATTAATGAGTTTATAAAAATCATTGAGAGTGAAGCAACGCGGATAAACACATTGACCACAAAATTATTAAACTTTGCCAAACCTGTTCAGTCCGAACCCGTCTTGTCTGACCTTAATGCGCTTATAGCAGAAACCGCCACCCTCTTAAAGCAGGAGGCCCTGGAACACAATGTGGAAATCGAGATTAAGCCGGGGGACAATGTCCCTGTTTTTCCTTTTGACTATAACCAGATAAAACAGGTCTTGCTCAATCTTGTGATTAACTCACTTGACGCGGTAAATGATAACGGGAGAATCAGGATTGAAACCGGTTTAAATAACGGGAGTGTGTTCCTGTCAGTTGAAGATAATGGGAAAGGGATGTCCAGCAAGGAAATGGAAAATATATTCAATCCCTTCTATACTACTAAAACCCGCGGTACGGGGCTGGGGCTTGCCATTTCCAAGAAGATTGCGCGCGAGCATGGCGGAGACCTGTTTATTCAGAGCCTGTCGGGCCAGGGAAGCAAATTCACACTATTATTACCGCACAATAAATGAACCACACGATCCTGATAGTCGAAGATGAGGTGAATACGTTAAAGGTGCTCACAACAGCACTGAAACATGAGCAGTTTGCCATAGAAACTTCGACAACGGCTGAAGATGCCCTGGCTCTCATCAAAAGCGGTCACTACGATCTGGTACTGACGGATTATAAGCTCCCGGGCATAACCGGTGAGGCCCTTCTGGAAAAGATCAAGATAAAGGACAGCCATATTCCTGTCATACTCATAACCGCCTTCGGCTCAATTGACCTGGCCGTAAACGCAATGAAAAAAGGGGCATACACATACCTTACCAAACCGGTGAACCTCAACCTGCTGGTCTCCACAGTACGGGACGCGATAAGACTGAACAGGCAGCAGGTGGGTGAGGATATCCCGGGACAGCACCAGTTTTTGAACATCATAGGCAAATCCAAACCCATTCAGGAAGTCTTTACCATGATACACAGAGTCAGCAAAACAGATGCGGGTGTCCTTATTATGGGGGAAAGCGGGACAGGAAAAGAACTGGTAGCCCGGGCCATACATTACACATCATTGAAATCAGATAAGCCGTTTATCCCGATAGACTGTACAACCATACCTGGGGAACTGATGGAAAGTGAACTTTTCGGATATGAAAAAGGGGCCTTCACATGCGCGTATAACAGTAAAGTCGGCTTGGTCGAAATGGCCCAGGGAGGCACTATTTTCTTTGACGAAATCGGGGACCTTGACTACGCACTCCAGAAGAAACTGCTCCGGTTCCTTCAGGAAAAAGAATTCCAGAAGCTTGGAGGAAAGGGCAAGACAAAAGCAGATGTGCGTGTGCTGGCGGCCACAAACAGGGATCTTGATGATGCTGTTGAAAAAGGAGAATTCAGGGCGGATTTATATTACCGTTTGAACGTTATCTCCATTCATGTTCCTTCACTCAAAGAAAGAAAGGACGATATCCCGCTGCTGGCATCTCACTTTCTTGAAGAGTTTATAAAGAAAAACAAAAAGGACATCAGGGGCTTTGACAGCAATGTTATGGAAACCCTCACGAACTACGACTGGCCGGGGAATGTCCGTGAACTGGAAAACCTCATAGAACGTTCTGTCATACTTTGTCCGTATGACCAGATACATATGGAATGTATGCCCCGAAAATTGAAATTGCTGATCGATGAAGATGACGAAGCGGAAGACGGGCTTAATCTCCCTGACATGGAGAAAAGAATTATCCTGAAAGCCCTCGATAAGACCGGATGGAACCAGTCAAAGGCCGCGGTCTTACTGGGAATAACACGCAAGCAGTTAAGAACAAAGATGAAAAACCTGAATTTACTGGAATGATATTAATGCGCAGTAATGCACTCTTTACCGCGCGAATCTCCTCTCAGCCCTGACCGCTATATACCTGTCTTATACCGTTATAAAAATCCCTGCTTGCAAATTGACAAGAGTACGTCTGTGTGCTATTTTACGGAGAAAATTTTACTCGGGAGGAATCAGCATGGGAGGAATCAGTTTCGGTTTTTTTGCTTCAAGTATCTTGCTTGGACTGTCAATCGGATTCGTGCTGCAGCGCGGACGATTTTGTATGAACACAGCATTCAGAGACACAATTTTCATCCAAGACTATACCCTGTTTCGTGGTTTCTTAATTGCCCTCTGCATTATGATCGTGGGCGCTAACATTCTCAATGACCTTGGGATAATCACGCTCGGGGTACAGCCTTTCTGGCCGCTTGCAAACATAATTGGCGGATACGTATTTGGACTTGGAATTGTAATGGTCGGCGGTTGTGGAAGCGGCGTCTGGTACAAGATCGGTGAAGGACAGTTCAACTCTTTATTTGCGGTCTTCGGTTTCTTCCTTGGAATTCATATGACGTTCACCGGCATTTTGAAACCTGTGTTTGATCTCTTACGGGGTGTTATGGTTCCGATTGGGGGATCCTATCAGCCAACGCTGTTCAATATATTCGGTGACAGTCTTGTGATAAAGTGGGTTGTCATTGCTGTCGTTGTCGGGGCATTCGGCGCGTACATCTTAAAGGGAAAACCCTTTTCTGCACCGAAGCAGAAGGGAATTGAATGGCCGAAAGTAGGGCTCCTGCTTGGCACACTCGGGGTAATATCATTCTGGGCAGCTACTGTCTGGGAAGGATTTCCCCGGGGTCTGTCCTTCACAACACCGACTGGAGAGTTCTTTTCCACGATGTTAGTCGGAAGGGCGATGCCCATTCATCATCCTCTTGCCAATGTCTTTCCGATGTATGATCTTGGTCCTTTTAAAGTAACATGGGCATCTTTTTTCGTAATCTCCATTCCGGTTGGTGCGTTTATAAGCGCGAAGATCCTCAAGGAATTTAAATGGAAAATTCCGCCGGTAGATGAAATGCTGTCAGTACTGGGCGGGAGTCTCATGATGGGTTTTGGTGCAGCCGTCGCAGGCGGTTGTAATATTGGCCAGGGGTTGACAGGTGCATCTACACTGTCTATCGGAAGCCTGGTTGCGATCATTTTTATTATTCTCGGCAACTGGACCATGGTGTACTTAAAGTTCATCAAGCCGATGAATGATATGTAATATACAGTCGAGACTGCTTGATGATCTCGATTTACATTTATGCAGATTGATGCCCGGGAAATTGAAACAAAGGACGTATTAAAAAAGCTTAAGACCATTATGGAGTCTCAGTGCGGAGAACTGGATATTCAGATTCTTTTGAGCGAGATGGCTGAAGCTAAAAAAGTCCATGCCTTTGTCTCGATGGCTGGGTGCAAAACAGATATTGACAAAAAGGAAGATTACTATATAATGCGTGTATGGGGAAATCCCTGCTGCATTTGAAGAATGCTTTTTGAAACTGCAAAACTAACGGGGTTAAGCCCTTCAAAACATTTTTAATTAGAGGAGGAATTATGAAAAAAGCAGCGGTCATTACATCTATCATGGTATTTGTTTTTGCACTTCTTCTCGTTTCCTGTTCCAAAAAGGAAACATCGGAAGTAACTGTTGATAAAAGTGCGCCCGTCAGTGAAAAAGCTGCAGGCTATGGCGACAAAGCCAAGGAAGCGGTTGCTGGTTACGGTGATAAAGCCAAGGAAGCTGTAGCAGGTTATGGTGACAAAGCCAAAGAAGCGGTTGCAGGATATGGAGAAAAAGCAAAGGAAGCTGTAGCAGGTTATGGTGAGAAAGCCAAAGAAGCGGTTGCAGGATACGGTGATAAAGCAAAAGCGGCAGTGCCCGGTTATGGTGATAAGACAAAGGCAGCAGTACCCGGTTATGGTGACAAAGCCAAAGAAGCGGTTGCAGGCTACGGTGACAAAGCAAAAGAAGCAATTCCCGGTTTTGGGAAATAAGATCTGCAGGTAAACATATTATAGAGGCTGTACGTTAATTTCGGGGCATTTGATAAGATGCCCCGAAATTGTTTATAGTCAAATTATGAGTTCCTGCCTTGATAATTCAGTGCCTAAGATGACGAACCTCTCGATAGAAAAAGATTCCACCATTGTGCTGGGCGGAGGACTGGCAGGCCTTTCAGCCGCTTTCAAAATGGCAAAGGCAGGCAGCCCTGTAACAGTGATTGAAAGTGCTCCTGAAGTGGGAGGTCTTTCGCGCACAATCTCTCACGGAGATTTTCTTTTTGATCTTGGCGGCCACAGGTTTCATACCAAAAATGATGCAACAGCCCGCTTTGTCAAGGAGCTGCTTCATGGTGACTACGTGACAGTAAACCGCAAGAGCAAGATATTCCTCCAGAACAGATTTTTTGACTACCCTCTTAAACCTTCAAATGCTCTCTTTGGATTGGGAATCGCGACTACGGTAAGAGCCCTCATGGACTACATTAAGGAGCGGATGAAAAACAGCATCCGTCCCGCTCAACACGTATCGCTGGAAGACTGGGTAGTCAGCAACTTTGGAAGGACCATGTTCAATCTGTACTTCAAGGAATACAGCGAAAAAGTCTGGGGCATAGAGTGCAGCAGGATCAGCGAAGAATGGGTCTCAAAAAGAATAGAAGGGCTGTCCCTGGGAGTGGCCATAAAGAATGCTTTCTTTAAATACAGCGGACGCGATGTAAATTCACTGGTAGACAGTTTTATCTATCCTCATGCAGGAATCGGGCAGCTCTCGGAAAACCTGAAAGCCGGCATTAAAGAAAACAATGCGGTATTAACGGGCACAAAAGTGCATCAGCTTAACCACAGGGATTTTTCCATCACTAATGTAACAGCACAGGGGCAGGAACAGCTCCGTGAAGTCACCGGGAGCGCGTTTGTGTCCAGCATACCCCTGACAAACCTCGTGAGAATGCTTAATCCAGCGCCGCCGGAGAGCATCATCGAAGCAGCATCAAAGCTGAGGTACCGCGACCTTGCGGTCGTTACCCTTATGCTGGACAGGGAGCAGGTAACAGACCTCACCTGGATGTACCTGCCGGGGCCGGACATTCCCATTGGAAGACTCCATGAACCAAAAAACTGGAGCCCGGTAATGGCACCTCAGGGCAAGACCCATATTGTGGCTGAATACTTCTGTTTTCAGGGTGACAGTATCTGGAATTCAACAAATGAGCAGATTACATCCCTCACAGTTAAACACCTGGAGCGACTGGGCCTGATAAAGAAGCATGAAGTTATCGACAGCTGCGTTATACGGGTCCCAAAGGCCTACCCGTTGCTTGAAGTTGGCTATAGTGACCATTATGCGACGATACTGGAGTATCTTGACAATTTCAGAAACCTCCACATTATCGGCAGAACAGGGATGTTCAAGTATTACAATATGGACCGGGCAATTGAATCAGGGCTTGAAGTTGCTGATACCATCATAAAGAACAGGCCGCGGGTCAGTGAAAGGGAAGCGCTGTTCATCGGCGCTTAAACCTATGAAGTGCGCCCTTATCATCCCTTCGTGGATACCGGAAGAGATTTTCTCCTCAAAAACCGCGGGATCTCAGATTAATTACTGGCAGCCCCTTGGCACACTGTACGTTGCATCATCAGTGCTGAAGGCAGGCCATGAGGTAAAGTTTTACAACGGAGCCTTCATGCCCCATCATGATATCATGGAAGAGCTCATGATGTTCAAACCGGATGTGGTCGGTATCTATTCAACAACATTTGGCTGGAAGAAAGCTCTATTTACCGCAGCGGAAATCCGCAAGAGCGCCTTTGAAACCCGTCCCTACATCGTAGCAGGAGGCCCCTACCCCATCGCCTTGCAGGAGAAGTGCCTTGAGGAATCTGGTGACATTGATGCCGTGATAACCGGTGAGGGTGAAATTACGATGCCCGAATTAATGGGCCGGATATCTGCAGGGGAACGCTTGAAAGGAGTAGAAGGTGTGGTGTACCGGGAAGGAAAGGAAATCATCAAAAATCCTCCACGGCCCTTGATTACCGATGTAGACTCTCTTCCCTTTCCAGCACGGGAACTTCTGGGAGACGCCATGGACTATATCCCGCCTCCCGCGACGTATAAGAGAAAACCGGTTGCTGTACTTATAACCGCCAGGGGATGCAACAGAAAATGTATTTTCTGCTTTCAAATTGATAAAGAACGAAAAAGCGGCATTCGTTTTCGAAGCGTTGAGAATGTAATGGAAGAAATAGAGTATTGCCTGGATCAGGGATACAGGGAGATCAAGTTCATAGACGACACCCTTGCAGCAGATTATGACAGGGCAATGCAGATTGCCCGGGAAATCAAAAAGCGGAAGCTCGATTTTACCTGGTTCACCTCTGCCTGTGTTCATCAGGTTGATAAACCCCTGCTCACCGCATTCAAGGAAGCCGGCTGCTGGGCAATATTACTTGGGGCGGAAAGCGGTGTTCAGCGAAACCTCAATACAATCCGGAAAGGAATCACCATCGACCAGACCCGGAAGGCTGTCCGGGCCGCCAAAGAAGCGGGGCTGACAGTGTACACGCCATTTCTTTTCGGTCTCCCGGGGCAAACGTATGAAGATGGATTAAAGACTATTGAATTTGCCTGCGAACTCGATCCTGATATTGCGAATTTCCATGCCCTGACCCCATTCCCCGGAACCGAGTTGTATGACAATATTGAAGAATACGGCACAATGTCCGAAGACCTGACAGACTATACCTATCAGGGGGCTGCCTTTGTTCCCCATACCATGACGAGAGAAGAGATAGCACAACTGCGGCAGCTGGCATTTAAACGGTTTTACTCCAGACCTGGGTATGTATTCAGAAAACTGCTCTCCCTCAGAAACATGAATGACATCAAGGCAGTGGCAAAGGGAGCAAAGAGCATGTTCTGGCTGTGGTTAAGAAATGATCTGTTTCACCGGCGGGAGAATCAAGGATAGAGCAGGACAGACCTGCGTCATTCCTTAAACCAGTCAACAAAGTTGTCCCGGATATATCTCTGCTCCTGGACAATTATAAAGAAGGATATATTTACAGAAAGATATATAATGGTTTGTTTTTCCGCAACCCTCAGGATGGTCCCCTCAACTTCCTGTACCTCATTATCATGAAAAACTATTTTCCCCTTCACTTCCGACTCAACCTGAAATTCATTGGATGATTCGCTCAAAAACCGTATGCCTTTTTCTGAAACATCCATTACCTCGTACTGAATACCCTCAATGATCAGCTTAGGCCTGCTGCTAATGGGATACTCAACCCTGTAATGTTCTCTCCTGTTCCTGCCGCTATGCTCTTTCTTTTTCATTTTTCCGGAAGATTTTACTTTCATAAATTAATCGTTTTTGAGCAAAGGCCTTTAACCCGGTGCCGGAACTCCTGTTAACTGCTCTAACGCCATCTTTCGATTTCACTTCTGTTTTCAGCCAGAATGAATTATACGTCAGTTTAAGCTATACCTGAGCACAAACAAACAATCAGAATTACTTTCAGCACCCCTCACACAAAGGGCATTCTCATGCAAAGATGACTCAAGGGGCAGTGAGCGGATATATAAGCTCTTGCTGTTCTGATTGTTCTGAATAAGAATGCTGTATTGATATTTCATCTGTTGCTCTCCACTTATTCTTATCGTCCAATACCGCGAATTCTTTAACTATTTCGGCAACAATCAGCATTATACGATGCTTTTTAACGGGTCTTTGTCATATAATGGAAGAATGTTCAGTCTCGTAGCGTGTAGAGTCAATAATTTCAACCCCTTATAACAAAAGGAGAATTCAATGGCATCAGATGTAAATGATATTACCGTTAACTACGAAGAAAATGATGTCCTCAAGGTCAAGGAGCTGGATAAGGCGATCCTTACAAAAGGTGCATGGACTACTATTATGTTCAAGTTCCAGCAGTGGGACCCGAAAAATGAGACCTATGGACAAGACTGCTATACTATTCGCCGTTATCAGAAAAGAAGCGGTAACTATATGCAGAAATCAAAGTTCAACATTTCGAACAAGGAACAGGCTAAGAAAATCATTGATGTACTGCAAAACTGGATCCAGGAAACGGAATCCTGAGAGCCCCTTGTCTTTGTTCAGCAATAATATGGACCTCACCATGTCTCGCACGAGATTAAAGAGCTCTTGCCATGAATAAGGAAGAGAAAATGCAGCTCAGAAATAAAATAATAGCTGAAACAGAAAGTTTAGAGGAAAGCATCAAGTCCCTCGAAGAAACCTCGAAACCTGTCCCTCCTGACAACGCAATCGGGAGGCTGACGCGTATGGAAGCAATAAACGCAAAAAGTATCAGCGAGGCATCTCTTAACGCAGCAAGGACAAAGCTGGCAAAATTAAACCGCGCCATGACACGGCTCGATGATCCCGAGTTCGGCATGTGCGTCCTTTGCGAAGAACAGATTCCTCTGGGCAGGATAATGCTCTTGCCCGAAACAACAGTCTGTGTCCGGTGTGCTGACAGGTAGCGAAGACTCAGTGGCAAGACTCACCATGAAACCGGAACTGTATAGACATTAATCATCTGCTTTCTTTACTATAATCGGATACACTCAAGAAGGAATCAAAAAAACTTCCTGCGGGGCGCGGCATGAACAGAAAAACAGTTACAGCATTGTTGCTCTCCCTTTTGTTTCTCTGCCCCTCTTTTGCCGGGGCTGAGGAAAACCCCTGGACCCATACCTTTTATTTTGAGAATGACCTTTTTACGGGAACGGACAGCAACTATACAAACGGAATCAAGTATTCGCTCATCTCTCCTGATTTATCACCTCGTGCAGATGACGGTAAACTGCCAAGAAAGGTTTTGGAATATATACATCGTATTCCATTTATTCGGGAATCAGAACCTCAGTATACCCACAAAGTCGAATTTTCAATCGGCCAGAACATCTTTACTCCTGCTGACATCTCACAGGGTGGGCTGATAAAGGATGATAGACCCTATGCGGGCTGGACCTATGTTTCCACCTCCTATCACAGAAAAAGCAGCAGCCCGGATACTGTTTCATTCATGGATTCAGTTGAAGTCCAGATCGGCATTGTCGGTCCCGAGTCATTCGCGGAACAATCACAAAGACTGATCCATAAGATACGCGACCTCCAGCGACCAAACGGCTGGGACAACCAGCTCAAAAACGAGCCGGGGCTGGCAATGGTGTTTGAAAGAAAATGGCTTTTTCACCCCGGCAAACGTGAAAAGCCCGGGTACAGCTTCATAACACACGCCGGGGGAGCACTCGGAAATGTTCACACATACCTGAACAGTGGCTGCGAACTGCGGCTCGGATGGAACATCCCCGAAGATTTCGGGGTATCCATCATTCGACCGGCCGGCAGCACACGACTTTCGATCGGAAAGGATTTCAGCATATACGGCTTTGCCGCTGTCAACGGCCGTCTTGTGTTTCAAGATGTCTTCCTTGACGGAAATACATTTACCGACAGTCACAGCATCGACAAGAAAATCCCGGTTGCTGATGTTGCCGCGGGTCTTGCCATTAATTTCAGACATTTTATTATCTCCTGGACCCAGGTCCTCAGGACAAAGGAATTCAAGGGCCAGGAACGTGCGCACAGCTTTGGTGCCCTGGCAGTTTCATATTCCTTTCCCTATGATCTACGCAATTTGCTGGAAGACCGCCTGGAGTTACTTGCGGGACTGGACTAACAGTATCTGATTATAATGTGGTGATATTATTCCGGTACGTCTTCAGGGGTTTTCAGAGATGCTTCATATTTGCGGCGTCCCCTTCTGGAGATAGTCACTCTGTACCCATCTCCCCATCTGTCTCTATCCTCATACGGGTTTTTCCTCGTTCTGAGGATTTCAGACTGAATATTCTTAACGGGAACAACCTGTTTCGGTATTTCCGGGGCCTGTTGCTTCTCATAAATACTGGGCCCGCTTATAGCAGCTATATCCATTACTATTCCTTAAGATGAGACTGGTTGGCAGCGCTTTTAGCCTTTAGTCTCATAACCGCCTCTTATTTATTTTAATATTTTCCTCGCAGAATTGTCGTTTTTATTCGAACTATCAGGCCCAGGGTATAAAACAGTGCCCTCCGTGGGGATTACTATCGGAGCCCTAATGTTTTCAAAAAAATATTCCGATACTATTCATATGGATCTATCGAAGAGAAAAAGACTTATTTGCTATATAAATCAAACAATTGAGGTTTTAATGAGATATGAACAAGCTTGAAGGTATAGATTTTTTTAACAATATCAAGCGCTCTGTTAAAATCTCGTACTTTGTTGCCTCGATTATCCCCCTGGCACTGCTTGTCTACTTTTCAATCAGATATGTCTATCCCTACGTAAGTGGAGGTGACATTACCAAGATTCCATTGAATATCGGTATACTTCTTTTCCTTGCAGTTGCTGTCTCACTGCTCGGTTTAATGCTCACAACCAGGGCAACAAATTCATCCATTGCATCGGCCCAGGACCTCAACGCAAAACTGAACAGTCTTTTTGATATCACGAAAAATTTTAGAGAAACACACTATGCTGACGTTCTCTTACGAAAAATAATGGATTCTGCCATGTCTTTGACCGATACAGAATTCGGGGCCCTGCTTCTTTTCGATGAAAATGGTGACCTCCATTTAAAGGCCAGTTCCGGAGACAAATCTCAGGAGATGACCAGCAAAATTATCCTCTCAGAAGAGGGGCTGCCCAATTGGGTAGCTACACATAAAAATCCGGTCTGCATAAATAACGTATCCAGAGACTCCCGCTACAACCCCCAGTTGGACTATGAAAAAGGGTTTATTACGAAATCGCTTATCTGCGTTCCCCTTATTTACTCCGGCCAGGTAATCGGAGCGATAGAGATGCGAAATAAAAAAAATGGCATATTTACCTCTCAGGACGAGGCACTGCTCAGCAGCCTTGCGGACCAGGCCGGCATATCAATTACACAGAACACGTTAATGGAAAAACAGCACGGCGACTTTATTCATATTACTGAAATACTTGTCAATGCACAGGACTACATGCAGAATAAAAAGGGACATGCCCGAAGGGTAGCGAATTATGCAAACCATATCGGAAAACAGATGAATTTCTCAGACATTGAGCTGAAGAAACTTTATCATGCAAGCCTTCTTCACGATATCGGTATGCTGAAAGTCACCGCAGAC
The DNA here is from genome assembly GCA_947259645.1 of Thermodesulfovibrionia bacterium. Lineage (GTDB taxonomy): Bacteria > Nitrospirota > Thermodesulfovibrionia > UBA6902 > UBA6902 > Glo-13. Next base: position 13,871 of record CAMYND010000022.1, read on the forward strand.
GATCCAAAGAAAAAAGAGAAAACCATGCAGCATCCAAAAGCCGGATACGACCTGATCAAGTCAATATCAATGTGGACTGAATCAGCTGATATTATTCTCTGCCACCATGAATGGTACGATGGCAAAGGGTACCCGATGGCAAAACAGGCCGATGATATTCCTGTGAGCGCGCGAATCCTCGCTGTGGCTGATACATTCGATGTACTTACCAGTGAGTACTCATACAAGACGCAACTTGATTACCAGGGAGCCATGAATGAAATAGAAAGCCATTCAGGTTCGCAGTTTGATCCCCAGGTTGTCAGCGCCTTAAGAGATGTTATCACTGATGCCGGCCTAACCGGATAAGATTTAATCGCAATCCATTATCAGGCACTGTGATCATTCAGCCATGACATGGTAGAATACGGTGTGATGAGAACACCTGAGTTGCTGGCCCCCGCAGGAAATTATGAAAAACTGAAAACAGCCCTTCACTACGGGGCGGACGCTGTGTATGCGGGATTATCAGGGTTCAGCCTCAGGGCCAAGGCTGATAATTTCTCGCTGGAAACTTTGAAGGAAGCTGTTCAGCTTGTCCATCAGAAGAACAAGAAAATCTATATAACTCTTAATATATTCCCTCATAACAGAGATATCGCTTCAATAAAAAAACACCTGCTTGACCTGAGAGAAATCAAGCCCGACGCGCTCATTATCTCTGATGCGGGAATAGTTGAGCTGGCCGCTGAAACAGCACCTGAAATCCCTGTTCACATCAGTACGCAGGCCAATATCACAAACTACCGGTCCGCGCGATTCTGGGAAAAGATCGGGGCAAAAAGGCTCGTCCTTTCACGGGAGCTTTCTCTCGATGAAATCAGAGAGATCCGGGATAACGTTTCTCTGGAACTGGAGTGCTTCGTGCACGGCTCCATGTGCATATCCTATTCAGGGAGATGTTATATGAGCAGCTTCATCAACAACCGCTCAGGAAACCGGGGGGAATGCACCAACACATGCAGATGGGATTTTACGTTAATGGAAAACAGCAGACCCGGGACCTACTATCCTGTATATGAAGACGACAGGGGAACATACGTGATGAGTTCACGGGACCTCTGCATGATCGAACACCTTGACAAGCTCGCTGATGCTGGCGTGACGAGTTTCAAAATCGAGGGAAGAATGAAAGGCATAAATTATGTGGCCGGTGTTGTCAAGACATACAGGGAAGCCGTCGACAGTCTTCAGGAGAGTCCCTTCAAGGTTAAAGAACAGTGGATGCAGGAGATAGCAATGTCTTCAAACAGGGGATTTACAACCGGCATGTTCTTCGGCAAACAGCCTGATGAGGGATACAACCATGATGATACTCAGTCTTATACAATGACCCACGAGCTTGTCGGTGTAGTTCAGTCCCTCAATAATGGCAGTGCGGTAATTGCATTGAGAAATAACCTCAGGGTGGGAGACACGATAGAGTTCCTCACACCGGGCCTTGAAAACATCCCGCATAAAGTTCATGCAATCCATGACAGCAATGGGAGTCCGGCTGAAACCGGGAGAAATGAAGAAATCGTCTCAATCCCGATTGTTAAGGGCATCAGGAAAAACGATCTCATACGCCGCCCCCTGAAACAGGATGAGAGTCCGGAATGAACAAACCGATTAACATCGAAATAATATACTGTGTTGAGTGAGGCTACAAAGATAAAGCCGCCGGTCTGGCGGCAGCGATTAAGGCTGAATGTGCAATCCCCGCGTTGTTAGTTGAAGGCCATGACAAAATATTTGAAGTTGCTGTCAACGGAGACAGCATATACACAAACAACAGGCAGTGCGGAAAATTGCCTGATTCCGCTGAAATAATTCAGAAGATCAAAGAAATTGATCATACTCATCAGAGATAAATCCAACAAAGCAGAGCATCATGCTGATAATAATTTACTCTGTCTGTCCTTGCACACACAATTTGTAATTCCCAGACGCCAATATTAGTTTTTCTGAGCAACCCATATTCCGGTCAATTCAGCCATTGTGAAGAACACTTGACGACAGTGAAAGGATCATTTAAATTATAATATAAATAATTCAATTGGAGATCGAGGGAGGAGAGAATGCAATATGTTGTTTGGTGTAATATGTATTGCATCAATGTGCCATACATAGACGACCAGCACAGGAACCTGCTGGAAATTATTAACAGGTATCATGATGCGGTTTCATCGGGCAAGAGCAGGGAATCAATCTTTGAGACATTAAATGCGCTTATTAAATATACTGAAGAGCATTTCCGCGATGAGGAAGAGATAATGGCCCTTTCAGATTGCCCTCCCGGGGAAATCGAAGAACATAAGAAGCTGCATGAACAGTTAGTAAGTGACATATTCAGGCTCCACAGTGATTATGCCAACGGCAAAGAGCCAGTCGTCCATGACATGGAATTATTTCTGAATGACTGGCTGATCAAGCACATTCTCATAGCAGACAAGAAGCTGACTCCCTACTGTAAGAATCTCAGACATTACGAACGAAACCGGGGACAGGCCTGAGAGACCCGTTGAGTATTTTTCTCGTTGCTTGTTCTTTTCGGCTGACCTCTCAAAACCTCATATTAATGCTATAATCTCCTGAACTGGAAAATACCCTTTCCATTATCAACAAAGCAATTACTGACCGATTCTTGTAATGGCAAATCTCAGGATTAACAACCTCTCAAAACAGTTCGGAAAAGTTGAGGTGATTAACAACATCTCACTTGACGTCAGAGAGGGTGAATTCTGCATCCTCCTGGGCCCCTCCGGATGCGGTAAGACAACTGTGTTGAGGCTGATAGCAGGGCTTGAGCAGCAGGACAGGGGTGAGATCTATATTGGCGCCAAAGAGGTCAGCAACCTGACACCAAAAGAGCGTGATGTTGCGGTCGTGTTTCAGAGTTACGCCCTCTATCCTCACATGAATGTATATGAAAACATGTCCTTTTCGCTGAAAATACGGAAGCGCACCAAAGAGGATATTGAGAGAAAAGTGAGGGAGGCTGCCGGGCTCCTGGAGATGGATGATCTGCTCTTCCGCAAGCCAAAAGAGCTCTCAGGAGGCCAAAGACAGCGAGTTGCAATCGGCAGGGCAATTGTCAGGAACCCTGAGCTCTTTCTCTTTGACGAACCGCTGTCAAATCTGGATGCGAAACTGCGGGCAACTATGAGGCTGGAACTGGCAAAACTTCATCAGAAATTGAAATCAACAACACTCTACGTCACGCATGACCAGGTCGAAGCCATGACCCTTGGGGAGAAGATCGTATTACTTGACAGGGGGACGATTCAGCAGACAGGGACTCCCGAAGAATTGTACAACAAACCGGCAAACCTCTTTGTGGCAACCTTTATCGGGATTCCCCAGATCAACCTGCTTGAAGGCCGACTTGAGTTGAAAGAAAAGCGGCTCATCTTCAGGTCCGGTAAACTGACCTTTCCGCTTGAGCATACTGCAGAGTTGGCAGCCTATGCTGAGCAGGAGATAATTATGGGAATCAGACCGGAATCCCTGATCCCCGGAGAGGGGCCTGTTGAAGGCTCAATCGAGTTAATAGAGCGACTCGGTCCGGAAACCCTCATTTACTTCAACGCTGAAAACAGGAGACTGACAGCAAAAATTTCTCCCGACCTCACCGTAAAGAAGGGAGAACGAATGTCCTTCACCGTCTCTGGCAGGGGCATTCACTTTTTTCATAAAGAAAAGAGGTTGGCTTTATGACCATCGTTACCAGGGAAAGCAATTTATTGAATTGAGACGGAAACAACGAGCTAACGTTACAACTCCTGCTGCCTCACAAAAAATCCCATATCTCTTTCAAATCTCTGGAAGTCGTCTTCCATGGAATCAGTCTCAAAATCTTTTCCCAGATTTTCAAGACTGTCATAGTAACGCCATTTTCCATAGTGGTATCCACCGGCAAACATATCAAAGGTCACCGCGTAAAAAGGAAAGGTTGAAACATCTTCCAGGGGATTCTGGTTATCTCGCCAGTGAAAGCGTGAAACAAGAGAGTTAAACACTTCTCTTCCTTCAGCATTCTTAATGATGACCAGTTCTGCATCAAAATATGTGGTCTCGCCATCGGTAAATGTCGGCGCACCATCTTTGAACATGATTTTTTTACAATCTATGTTCTCAATTTTCACAAGAGAGAGAATATGCCTGTCATCCTGCATGATATTATTCCTCTCGAGCTGGTGCAAAACCAACCCTCACAGCATCTAGCCGACTTTTATTTTCCAGCGGGTATCGTCTTTCTTGTCTTCAAGAATAATGCCCTGTTCCAGGAGTTCTTTTCTTATGCGGTCAGCAGTTCCCCAATCTTTTGCTTCCCGTGCCTCCTGCCGCTGCTTAATTTTCATTTCAAGGTCCTCTTCCGAAAGGCCTATGCTCTTGACTTTCATTAACGAGGAGTACCATTGAACAGGAGTCTTGTTAAAAATGTTCAATATCCCTCCGGCCTCAACAAGGAGTTCCCGGGCCTTTGTGACTATTCTTCCGGCTGTTTCGCCGGACACCCCGGAATCGAGGTATTTGTTAATCTCCCGAATAAGTTCAAAAATATACCCCAGCGCAGAAGCGGTATTGAAGTCGTCATTCATTGCATTACGGAATTTATCCATAAAGTCAGTAATCAGGCCTTCAATCTCTGCGGTGCTCCCGGGCTTGTCCTTTTTCCCTGCTGTTTCAAGAAAATCATTTATTCTCAGGAACGTTGTATAGTACCTGTCGATCGAATGCTCTGCCTCATTGAGCTGGACATCTGAAAACTCAATAGGGCTCCTGTAATGTGCGGTCAGAAGAAAATATCTCACAACTTCAGGTTCGTATCTGTTCAGTATCTCCTTGATAGTGAAAAAGTTCCCGAGCGACTTGGACATCTTTTCTTTATCAACGGTAATAAATCCGTTGTGCACCCAGTATTTCACAAAAGGCTTTCCAGTGTAAGCTTCGCTCTGGGCAATCTCATTCTCATGGTGGGGAAATGTGAGATCAGCTCCTCCTCCATGAATATCAAAGCTCTCTCCCAGGTACTTTGATGACATGGCAGTGCACTCAATGTGCCATCCTGGCCTGCCTTTGCCCCAGGGGCTTTCCCACCAGGGCTCGCCCTCTTTTGAGGCCTTCCAGAGCGCAAAATCAAGAGGGCTCTTTTTCCTTTCATCCACATCCACTCTGGCGCCGGACAGCAGGTCATCAATATTCTTTTTTGACAACTTTCCGTATGTCGGAAATTTATTTACTTCAAAATACACGTCACCGTCAACAGGATAGGCAAAGCCTTTATCAATAAGAACGCCAATGGCATCAACCATCTCTTTGATATGATCAGTGGCGTTCGGCTCTATATCAGCCCTTCCCACGCCGAGCAATTCCATGTCATGGTAATACTCATCAGTGTATTTTTTCGCCACTTCATCTGTGGAAATGCCTTCCTCGGCAGCCCGCGCTATAATCTTGTCATCAATATCCGTAATATTTCTCACATGGGTAACGTCATACCCGCTGTATCGCAAATATCGCTTCATAATGTCAAACACTATCGCGCTTCGTGCGTGCCCGAGATGGCATACATCATAGGCAGTGATCCCGCATACATACATACCCGTTTTCCCCTCGACCTGGGGCACAAATTCTTCTTTTTTCCCGCTGAGTGTGTTATAGATTTTAATCATCTCTCCTTTGCCTTCCAACCTGCTTATTCTCCTTTCAAGTTCAGTTATGTATGTCCTGAATTCCTCAAATTTATCTTCAAGAGGATCAGGAAGATGCACATGGTCGAGCATTTCTACCGGCCCTTCATCAAGAATCTTTACGACCCTCCTTTTAATGACCCGACCCGGAACACCCACAACAATAGAATTCTCCGGAACACTGTGCAGTACCACAGAGTTCGCACCAATTTTAACATTATCACTGATAGAGATGGCCCCGAGGACTTTAGCACCAGCCCCGACAACGATGTTGCTTCCCAGCGTCGGATGCCTCTTGCCTTTCTCCTTGCCAGTTCCTCCCAGGGTCACGCCCTGGTAGAGCAGGCAGTTCTCGCCTATTTCTGTTGTTTCTCCGACAACCACACCCATGCCATGGTCAATAAAGAAACCCCTGCCAATTTTCGCACCCGGATGTATCTCAATACCGGTTATAATTTTTGCCAGTTGAGAAAAAAACCGTGGCAAGAAGGGAATGCCGGCATTCCACAACAGGTGATTAAGACGGTGGAATACAATCGCGTGAAACCCCGAATAGGAGAGGACAACTTCAAGAGAACTCCTGGCTGCAGGATCCATCTTAAAAACTGTTTTATAATCAGACCTTATGTCATCCCACAATTTCATAGAGTATTATACTACACCATGACCGGTTAAAAGTTGGCTGTGAAAAGCCTGTTACATGCTTAATTCAACCTTACCATTGCAATTTATAAATACAACGTATAACTACTAAACGTTATGTCATTCCCCCATTCGATCGGGGAAGCTGGTTTTTACTATACCTTACTGGATCCTCGGTCAAGCCGGAGGATGACAAATAGCAGAACAATCACTCTACCGGTAATTCAAAAATTCTATATGAATCTGCAGGTCCTTCTCTTTAAGCATTCCCATTACTGACTGAAGATCGTCTATTTTTTTAGCCCTGACCCTCAGCTGATCTCCCTGTATCTCAGCCTGGACTTTCATCTTTTCGTTCTTAATAATCTTGACAATCTCTTTGGCCTTTTCAGTGGGGATTCCCTGCTGGAGCGATACAACCTGTTTTACTGTTGATGAAGCAGCATCTTCCACCTTGCCATAACTCAAAGCCTTGAGCGATACTTTTCTTTTGACAAGTTTGTTCTCCAGAATATCAACAACACTTTTCAGCTTGTACTCATCGTCAGAGATGATAACGATTTCACTCTTTCCCTGATCAAGCTCAAGACTGCTCTTGCTTCCCCTGAAATCAAACCTCTGCCCGATTTCCTTCATTGCCTGCTGTATCGCATTTGAAACTTCCTGCAAATCCACTTTACTGACGATATCAAATGAATGCTCTGCCATGCCGTACCTCCTGGTATTTAATCGTTCCTTAGTTTAAATGAGCTCATCTGTATTATCAACCTTGAGTACTCCCAGGAGATGGCAGAGAAAATTGAATTAAAAAAGCAGGAGCCGCCGGAGGGAATCAGGATGCAGCAGGGACAGCGCATCTTTTTCCCTGGCCGTCATAAAGCATCATGAGCATAAAAATTGATAATTCGTGCCTGATCAACAGCGGTTCAGCACGGTCTGCTAAACCTGACTTTTCCTGCGTGCCTTATCCTTGTAGAGCCGCTCATCCGCTTTAATGAGAAGATCGTCTATCGAGACTGCGTCTTCAGGAAAAGTTGCAATACCAAAGCTGACGCAGACGTCCACTGTCCTGTCCTTAATGATGGGGAACTTCGCAGATGCAATATTGTTTCTCAGTCTTTCCACAACACTGGCAGCTACACTGCTGTCAGCAGCGGGAAGAATAATCATAAACTCATCTCCGCCATACCTTCCAGCTACATCCATACTCCTGAGCGTATCTGTTATCAGATGAGCCAGAGATTTAAGTATCATGTCTCCTGAGAGGTGTCCATAGTTATCATTGATAAATTTAAATTCATCGACATCGGATATTACGATAGAGAACTGTTTTTTTAGTCGTTTGCATTTCTCAACCTCTTTAATCATGAAACCGTTTACAAATCTTCTGTTGTAAATATTTGTGAGGGGATCTATGGTGGACAATTTAATATCTTCAGTAATGTCCCGCATTATGATATGAAGTCTCCCTTTTTCACTGGAAGAAAATATTTTCACAAAAAACCCTGATAGTTCGAAAAACTTTTCATCAATCTTTACTTTGTAGTGCTCTATTTTATTAAACTTCAATACCCTTTTGTAGAGTTTTTTCCACTGCTCCTTTGGGAAGAGCCTTGTAACAGGACTATCGATTATATCCGCGCCAAAGTGGTTAATGACTTTATCATTTGCCCAGACAATAAGCTGATCTTTCTCAGTGTCTGTTACTTCAATGAGCATCTCAGGCAGCAGGTTCAGGATCTCTTTCGCGCTGTGCAGTTTCTTTTCCAGAAATTGACTATAGTCACTCTCAAGGTTTTCCATGACATCGCGGATCGTTATGATGCCAACAGCGGAGCCATTATTATCGACGACAACTATTCTTCTTATATTCTTGTAGTTCATTACTTCGACAACTTCGACAAGGGGAGTATCTGGAGTCGCAATATCAACGGGCGATGACATACATCTGCTCACCCGTGTCTCAAGAGAAACCCTTTCGCTTATGAGCCTCAGAATGTCCTTCTCCGTTATAATTCCTATAGGTGTACCATCATCAATGATCGGGATAGCGCTAATCCTGTTTTCGGCCAATTGTCTCAGGGCATTGCCTACTTTTTCATCGGGTGACATGCTGACCAGAAGTTTCTCTTTTTTTTGAATATGTTTTACTTTTATTGTAAGGCGATAAAAGTCTTCCTCAATGTATTTGAGGAGGTCCTGAAGGGTAACTATCCCGAGAAACTTTCGTGATTTGTCCGTAACAATAACCCGCCTGATATTGTTCTCAAGTGCCAGGTTCAGGGCATATCCGATAGTTCTGTCTCCCCTGGTCGTTACGAGATTTTTTTTCAGATATTTTCCTGCAGCATCATCCAGATCTGCGCCCCTGTGCACGATCTCAACAATGTCCCTTTCAGTCAGAATCCCCAGCGGACTGTCATCATCGAGAATAACCACGACGCCTTTCTGGTTTCTGTTCATGAGCTCAATTAAACTTCTCAAGGAAGCTGAGCTCTGGATTTGCAGATCCTTTTTTTGAGCTACTTCTTTTAACAGCAGGTTTAGCACGCAAATTCTCCCTAATTCCAGTACTATCTCTTATTTCGGTCAAATGGGAGTTAATCTTGAGGCATAAAAAATAAGGGCTTTTTTAGCTGCATGCGATCTTGTTCTTCCCAAAGCATTTAGCCTTGTACAGTCTCTTGTCACCTGTTATCAGCAGGTCAGCTGAACTCATTCCATCATCAGGAAATGTCGCGATGCCGAAACTTGCGGTTATCCTGACCTTATTGCCTTTGTTGACAGCGGTTTCATGGTCTTCAATGTTTAACCTGAGCCTGTCGATGATGTTGTAGGCAATATCACCTGATGCATCGGGTAATATTATCATAAACTCATCCCCCCCATAGCGTCCCACCACATCAAGGTTTCTGATCGTTTCGGAAGTGATCCGGGAAAAAGACTTGAGCACCATATCTCCGGATCCATGCCCATAGGTGTCATTGATGTGCTTAAAATCATCCACATCACAGATGACCAGGGAAAACTGTTTGTTCGACCGTCGGCTTCTTTCAATCTCCTTCATCAGGAATTCGTTAATAAATCTTTTGTTGTATATCCTGGTGAGGGTGTCTATCGTAGTTAAGCTGACATCTTCTGTTATGTCTCTCATGATCAGGTGGTAGCTTCCCTGTTCAGTTCCATTTTCTGCTCCAGAGTAAAAACCTGAGAGCTCATAAATCCTGTCATCTTTTTTCAGTTTAATGTTTTCGATTTTATGTAGCTTATTCAGTGTTGAATAAATCATGTCCCAGTTTTCCTGCGGTATAAAGCTGTTCACATTCCTGTCGAGGATATCATCGCCAAAGCGGCTGAGTACATTGTCATTTGCCCAGACTATCAACTGTTCAACACCCGTATCAGTTACTTCGAGGAACATTTCAGGCAGCATATTCAGAACCGCCCTGGCATTTCTGAACTTTCTCTCGATAAACCTGCTGTAGTCACCTTCAAGGTTTCCAACCACATCCCGTATTGTCACCATGGTCAGCGCTTCTTCGTTTTCATTGACAACAACCATACCCCGGGTGTTCTTCTTATTCATAACCTCAACTACTTCAGTGAGCGGGGTATCCAGACTGATAATTTCGACCGGGCCTGTCATATGATTTCCGGCAGCATCATCAAAGCTGACGTCAGATTCAGCAAGTCTGAGCATATCATTCTCTGAAAGAATGCCAACAGGTTTGCCGTCACTGAGCACCGCGACAGAACTTATTTTATGGGTAACCATCTTGTGCAGAACATCGTGGAGGGCATCCTCCGTTTGAACACTGATCAATTCTCTGCTTCTTGTTAAAATATGTTTTACTTTGACCGGCTGCCGGTAAAAATCTTCTTCCAGATACTTCAGGAGATCCTGTTGCGTTGTAATGCCGTACAGCTGACCGGAATCATCCTTGACCACGATTCTCCGGATGTTGTTTTCAAGGGTCAAATTCAGCGCGTAGCCAACGGTTCTGCTGCTTCGTGTCGATATCAGTCTCCTGTTTGCATGGTTACGCGCCTTATCCAGCAGGCTGACATCCCGGTAGAGAATCTCCACGATATCACGTTCAGTTAAAATTCCCGCGGGTCTGTTCCCTTCAAGAAGAACAACGACTCCCTTTTGATTATTGTTCATCAGGGAGATCACCTCTTTCAGAGAGACATCTCCCTGGGCTGAGATGTTCTCCCTGGAGACAACATTTTCGAGAAGCATATTAAGCATGGATTGTTTTCCGGCCATAGACCATTATAATAAATTCTTCAGTTCAGGTGTAAATAAATACAAGAATGCTTAATAATTCACCAGCCAATGATACGCTCCAGGGGCTTTCTCTGTGCCTGATAAGAAACAGTTATAGATCAATAATTTTTTTATTATTGCCAATGCTCTTTCAATAAATTAGAATTAAAAGTATCTTCTGGGCAACACTGTAAAGGATCAACACAGATAATTCTAAGGATCATATTAATACAATCATTGCTGATGATGAAAAGATATTCTTTTGCACTATTACTGATCGCCGCTGTTTTTTTCTCTCTCTGCATTGCCGGCACGAGCAGTGCCACAGACAGGGGCGGCTGCATGACCTGCCATAGATATCCAGGCCTGATCAAGCATGACAAGGAAGACATTATCAAGGTTCTCCATATTGACGAAGAAAAGCACCTTGCGTCCTCCCATGGAAAAACCGACTGCAAACAGTGCCACCCCAATACAGTTCAGATACCCCATACCGGTATGACTGAGGTCGAGTGCACAACCCATTGCCACTTTGAGGACAAGGATAAAATAGACTCCCTTGACAGGGCCACTCTCAGTGACTTTCATAAAGAACAGCGGTTTGCCATCACACGCCTTGATGATGAAACATCCTGCAGGGTATGTCATTCCTTATATCCCCACAGTCAGAACAACAAGGTAAGGGCTCTGGTGAATATGCACACTGGCTTCATGCTCTGCGAAGTATGCCATCTCATAAAGAATAATGAGGATAATCTCACATATGACTGGAAAGAACCTGAAGAGTTCACGTTCACAGGAGAACCCTATGGAACTCACAAAAAAGAAGAAGTTGAATCAAAGCATACATCAGCATCGATCATAACAAGAATGCTGCATATTTTCTCTAAAAAGGGTAATCAGAAAGACACAGCTGACACCAGATATGTGATTTCGAGAATCGCGGTATACAAAAAAGAGGGCGTCAATAAAACACTGTTTATAAACCAGACAGACAATGAAAAAGCCCGCGCTTATCTTAAAAAAGAACATTCCATGGGCGGCTCGGAAAAGGAGAAAGAAATGAAGTTCTTTCACCGGCAGATAGCGAGAAAAGAGATAAGCGTCGCCTGCGATGAGTGCCATTCAGATACGGGTATCCTTGACTTCAGGGAACTCGGATTCAATGCCAAAAGGACAAAGGACCTGCAATACATGAACATCAAGGGGCTTGTGAAAAAGTACGATACATTCTATATCCCCAACCTCTTCGGGCCCCAAGACTAACAGGTTACCGATATATCAGATCATTAGTCCTCTTAATCCATCCCTGTATTCAGTCACTTCTGTCAGTTATTTCTATAAGATGAAACCCAAATTGAGTCTGAACAGGCCCATGGACCTTGCCAACCTCTTCCTTAAATACAACTTCGTCAAATTCTTTCACCATCTGGCCCGGGGAAAACTGCCCTAAATCTCCTCCCCGATGTCCGGAAGGACAGAGTGATTTATCCTTTGCCACGTCAGCAAAGTCAGCTCCCTCTTCAATCTGTGTCCTGAGAGTCTCACACTCTTCCTTTGTTTTTACCAAAATATGACGCGCAGTAGCTTTAGCCATAACAATCTCCTTTGTGCGTTTATAGTTATGTAAACCATTTTACTTTTCTTTTCTGACAATTGAAAGCTGCTTGGGCAGATTTATTTTCCTGAATTCATGATATTTAGCAATTAATTGTATTTAATTAATATTTTATCAACTTTGCCTGTCAGCCCTGATTTTTCATTATGGGAGATCCGGCGCGTCCCATAGCAGCCATTTCAATGACCGGGAAAACGCTTTTAAACGCCGTGCAAACGATAAAGAAATGTTCAAGGCAATGATTTATGCTCTGCCTGGGATAGCAACCTGGTCCCACATAAAGAACATCATCTTTTATGCCGATATATAGTTATACAAATATATACATCATCATAACTGAAAAGAGAGATAGACAATAGTGAGACACCTTGACGATCTGGAAAATGCTGAGAACTGGAAAGGCGACCAGGAGAAGAAAAAGAGGCCTCTGAAGTCCAGCGATGCAAGCAGGCCTCAAACCGCTGAAGATAAGACAGGGGCTCCTGTCTGGGGCGAATCAGAGGCCGGAAGCGACCCAATCAAGAGGCCTGCCAAAAGGAGCGGTACTCCAAAGGTCCGTGCCAGTGAAAATCCACTGGCAAATCCGAATGAACCCTTTGTAATGCCGACGCGGAGCATTCCCTCAAAATCAGCATTTTTTCAAATGACATCCCAGATAAAGCACCGTAAAAAAAGCAGCGTGATTTTAAGGGGTCTCTCTGTTTTACTCGCCCTGATCATTTCCGCAGGCATCATTTACCTTGCCATAAACTTTTTCAAAGAAAAAGAGGATCTGCCTTCCTCCCAAAGCGCGTCAGGCAATAAATTATTAAATGACTCGATAGACCATGAGTTAGAGGGTATGAGCCTGGAAGAGCTTGCGGCACTGGAAAGAGAACTCAGCAGCGGTATAGCTGATAATAAAGAGCTCCGGCCTGCAAAAACCATTACAATCAAACCTGAAAATAAATCACTATCATCTCCAGAGGAGAGCGCCACACCAGGGGGAGCAAAGACCAAAGAAGCAGTACGAGTGGAAAGCGCCCCCCAAGAGGCACCAGAAACCGCACAAACAGTAATTGAGCAGGAAAAGAATGTCACAGAAGCGTTTAATGTAAAACCAGATGCACATGATAAAGTCACTCCGCCACGTGAAGTGCCAAACGCAGTTGATTCAGTATCTGAGACAGAGCAGAAGCCTGAAATGGAAATACAGGCTGATCCCTCTGAAGTATCAACCGAGCCGGCAAATACATTATTGTCAGTTGAAGATTCTGTGCCTGATAATGAGGTACTTGAAAATCATTCCTCATTACATAACAGTGTCAATGATCCGAATCAAATATCGGTTCGTGAACAAGCGGTAAAAGAGGGACCAGGTGCTCCGGAAGCTGAAATGCAAGCACATGCAGAGGTTGAGCGCATTTCAAAACAGCAGGAATTATCTGAAACACTTCCGTCTGTTCCATATCCCGCATTAATTCTGAAGGAGCCGACCATACGTGCTCCTGACAGGGAATCAATATCCAGCTCATCAGACATAAATGAAGAGGCTGGAGCACTGAACATTCCGGCAGCAGAAAGGTCAGAAGAGTCAACTGCACCATCATTTCTCACCAGTGCCCAGTCTGCCCTGTCCGGATCACTGAAAGAGATGTTTATCAGTTATGAAGAGGAGTTTGACGGCAATTCAAAAGAGTGGCCTGAGTTTGAGAACAGCAGCACAACAGCATATGTAAAAGGCGGCAAATATCAGATTGAGAACAAAACATCTGATAGCTCGCACACCATCTTTCACCCGCAGGACCTTCCCCATTCTATGGATTTTATGATCCAGGCCTCCTTTGCGTCGCTCACAAATACAGGGGGCCATTCATACGGTTATGTTTTCGGGGCACGGGACAACCTGGCCAAATTCACCTTTGAGGTAAGGGACAACTCCTTTTATGCAATTAAAAAATATCAGGGAGGCATCTCAGAAGACCTTGCAAGCGGTCAGATTGACAATGTTTTTATCGGCAATAATAATTTGAAAGTTCTGAAGATTGTAAAACAGGGAGAAAGGATACGCTTTTATATCAATGATCACTATATGGAAGAGATTTCCGGTTTGGCCCTCTGGGGAAACAAAACAGGGTTTATCATTGAGGGGAAAATGTATCTGACTGTTGACTGGTTAAAAACCCAGTTACGCTTTAACAATAACTGAGGAGCGCTGAAGTCAGGACAAATAAGGCATAGCCCCTTTTCACTCCTTGCAGGCACCCTGCTCCCGGCTGGCTCTGTCCTGCAGCAGACCATTTAATTTATCCATTCCAAATATTGTATACTATACAAAAGCTGCATTGTGGCAGCATTTTTTTTAACAGCTAATCATCTATTAATGACTGAACGTGGAATCTCTATGAGATACAGCAAAGTAACGAATTCTGAACTTTTGATATTGTTCATTGGGGTCTGTCTTATTGCAGTATTTGCATCTCGTGACGCCATCGCGGTGCACGCAGCACTGGACTGGCCAACACTGAAGAATAAAATTCAAAGAAGTCATCCTGATGTCCCCCAGATCCAGACAGAAGAGCTGGACAGGCTCCTTACCTCCGAAGAAGACGAAAAACCTCTTCTCATTGATGTGAGGGAAAAAAGGGAGTTTGAGGTCAGCCATCTCAAAGGTGCTAAACGTGCCAAGACGGTGAGGGAAGCCCTTAAAATACTGGGGCCCGCCCCTGCAAACCGTTTTATTGTCTTGTACTGCGCAGTGGGGTTCAGATCATCAGCTCTGGCTGAAAAACTTCAGGACAGGGGCTATACCCGGGTGTATAATCTGGAGGGATCGATTTTTAAATGGACATCTGAACAGCGGCCCATATACAGAGAAGACGAGCTGACAGACAAAGTCCACCCCTTCAGCATAAAATGGGGACACCTCATTGACCGCAGCTACTGGTCAACAGCGCCTGAATAACAGGTTAACAGACCGGAACAGTGCACATTCAGATTTGGACGTCTCCCCGGGGCATTCCTGAATCCATCTTGCGTATTCATAAACTCTGGTGAGATAATAGAGGCATGAATAAAATCAAAAAGCATGACACCACTCTCTTCCCGCCGACTGTATTGATAGTGGTCCTTTTGTGTGTGCTGACGATATACGCAGTGCCGGTGTACAGCACCTCTTCACAACCCCCTTCTGCTCCTGATGAGACCGCAAACAATGGTCAGCGCAACAAAGAGATGCCGGACAACATGGTATTTGTAAAGGGTGGATGTTATCAGATGGGGGATATTTTTACTGAAGAGCCTTCAAGCTCCAAGCCTGTCCACGAGGTTTGTCTGGATGATTTTTATGCA
This sequence comes from Thermodesulfovibrionia bacterium, assembly GCA_947259645.1. GTDB lineage: Bacteria > Nitrospirota > Thermodesulfovibrionia > UBA6902 > UBA6902 > Glo-13. The sequence continues at coordinate 29,445 of CAMYND010000022.1, forward strand.
GGAAAATATGAAATTACCATTGGAGAGTTCAGGAATTTTACTGCTGAAACCGGTTACAAAACCGAGGCAGAAAAACAGGACGGATGTCATAGCTGGGTTGGTGATGGTACGGAAGAGAAGATCAAAAACCATTACTGGAGTAACACTGGTTTCCCCCAGACAGATAATCATCCGGTGGTCTGCATAAGCTGGAATGATGCCAATAATTACATCCAATGGCTCAACAAAAAAGAAGGCCGCAACTACCGGCTGCTCACAGAAGCTGAGTGGGAGTATGCCGCCAGAAGCCGCGGGAAAAACTATCTGTACAGTTGGGGAACAGGGAAACCAGCAGGAAATATTGCTGATGAGTCAGCCCGGGAAGTCCTGTCCGGACTGAGCATCTGGGAAGGCTACAGGGACGGTTTTTCTTATACTGCTCCGGTCGGGAGTTTCATCGCAAACGAGCTGGGGATCCATGACATGTCAGGCAATGTATACGAGTGGGTTTCAGACTGGCAGGAAAAGGACTACTACAGCCACTCCCCCAGAGAAAATCCATCAGGAGGAGCAGACAGAACAGGTAAAATACTTCGCGGTGGTGCCTGGGACCTCCAGCCTGAAACAGCCCGGACCATAAGCAGATACTGGAACATGGCAGGGGCCAGGGCGGTCTGTATAGGTTTCAGGATAGCCCACCCGGCAGGACAGAACTAAATGAGCTGTTCCGTTAGTATCTCACTTGCCTTCTGTTGCAAGCACCCTGTTCATGGCAGGCGATGGCATGGGTTGACGTTCAGGCAGCATTTCAATATCTGTCACCGGTTCAGGAGTCGCAGCTGCAACAGCCTGGGGCAAAGTCTGTTCCCGCGCCCGTGCGAGACTCCAGACCACAACAGAGCAGCCAGCTGCTACAAAGCAGAGTATCCCGGCAAAGACAAATGCCATGACATAGGCCTGGGTAGCATCATACAATACACCTCCCACAACCGGGCCGAGAATTCCGGCAACGCCGTATGCGGTAAATATCCAGCCATAGTTCATTCCGAGGTTTTTTGTCCCGAAATAGTCAGCTGTTGCTGAGGGAAAGAGCGCGAAATTGCCGCCGAAGTTCAGCCCTACCCATGCGGACGCAAGAAAAATTGCAAAGTGTGATTCAACAGTCACAAGCATCATAAAGGCCATGCCCTGAAAGAGGAACATGATCATCATTGCCCTGGGCCTGTCAATAATATCACTGACCTTACCCCAGAAAATGCGGCCTAAGGCATTGAAAATGGCCAGAATGCCAACAGGCTCAAGAAACCGCCCGAACGTCCCCATCCAGGCCGGGGCAAATGTCTTTCCCTGTAATATGCTCCCCATGAGGGGTTTCCACTGGCCAATAGCCATGAGGCCTGATGTTGCCCCGAATATAAAAGTAAGCCAGAGCATGCACGCGAGGGGGGTATTCAGCATTTCATACCAGCCTGTCTCAACAGAGGCGGCACTCTGTGCTTTGCTCGCATTCCAGCCAGGCGGTGTCCAGCCCGCAGGGGGGTTGCTCAAAAGTGAGGCGCCCAGCACAACAAAAACGGTACTCGTAATCCCGTGGAGAATGAAAAATGTCTGCCACCCTATCCCGAAACCGGTTCCTTTGGAAATACCAAGAGCAACAAGGAGAACGCTGGACAGGCCCATGGCTTCCGCTCCGGAGCCCGGAGGCAGAAGAAGTGTTGATGCTGGTCCGGCAAAAAAGAGCGCCCCTGCGCCAAAACCTGCTACGGAAAGACCGGTTACGAGCCCTTTTTTGTCAGGAAACCACTTCATCGCAGAGGCAATAGGACAGACATAGGCAAACCCGATTCCGGCACCGCCCAACATTCCATAGGTCAGATACAGTGCCCATGGACGGCTTTCAGAAACAAGCACTGAACCGAGGAGAAAGGAAAGCCCCAGCAATACACCACCGATAGAAGCTACTTTCCGGGGACCGATGCGGTCCTGCAAACGGCCTGCCGGGATCATGACAGCGGCAAATGTAACCAGCGCAAAAGAAAAAGCCCACTGGGTAGTTGTACGGTCCCAGCCGAACTCAAGCTGAAGGGGTTTTACGAAAACACTGAAGGCATAGACAGTGCCCAGTACTATTTGAACTATTAGCGCGCCAACGAGAACTTTCCACCGTCCATTATTCTGATTATTGCTCATTATTGTCTCTCCTTAAAATTTATTCTGAATATCTCTTGTATATGTGACAAATATCAGGCAACCGAGTGCTTCATACAACCGGTATTTCTTATCGGACAATTCAGTCGGATCTTTAGAATTTATTTTCATGACCTGAGAAGATGCCCTCTGTTGTCACATTGCCATTGAAAAAGGAGAAAACCCTTAAGGAAATCCCCAGAAGTTCGATAAACATATATGGACAATACTCTCCTGCTCATGGTGCAGCGATTATGATCTTGGTATCCAGGGGGAGTAGTTCATGGAATTGCAGGGGATCGATTTATAAAAAAGCGATGAGCTATTCATGCATTTAGGTAAAGGGAGGATAGAATAAGAGATGAAAACGATCGTCATGACAGCGTTAACCATTGTTCTTGCTGTCAGCATCTGCACAGCAGTATCAGCTGAACATTCAATCATTGTGTGCGGAACCGGGGACAGCCAGTCTTTGATGAGAACTCTTGCCGCGGAATATGAACAAAGAAACCCTGGTCACAGGGTTATTGTCCCCGACAGCATAGGAAGCGGGGGTGGCATACTCGCAACTGCCAAGGGAAAATGTGACCTGGGAAGGGTGGCACGAAAAATAAAGGATAAAGAAAGAACACATGGTCTCAATTTTAAAACCTTTGCTATCTCGCCGGTAGTTTTTGCTGCAAATCCCAGTGTCAGAGGAATTGATAATCTGACTTCAGGTCAGATAGTCAGTATCTTTTCAGGAAAGACCAGGTTCTGGAGTGAGTTAGGCGGCGAAAAGTGGAAGATTTACGTTGCAAACAGGGAAAAAGGAGATTCATCGCGTACAGTGCTGGAAGAAAACTTAGAGGGCTTTAAAAACATTGGTTCTTTAGCAGGCAAAACTATTTACAGTACTCCCGAAACAGTTGAAACAATTTCGAATTACAGAAATACCATAGGATATATTGACCATGCCTTTGCAATAAAGGCGGGACTAATCATTATGAAAATAGATAATATTGCGCCATCCACAGAAAACATCCAAAATGGCACATATAACTACACATCCCCTTTGGGTTTTGTATGGAAAGGCGAACTGAGCGGTCTGGCAAAGGATTTCATGGCCTTCATCTCAGGACCTGTTGGACAGCGTATTATCATTGCAAACGGCGTAGTGCCTGTTTTATAGCATGAGTAAATGATTAAATCAATACAATCAAAGATAATAGTGTCTCACCTCACACTCATGTTTGCAATGGCCCTTATAATCGGGGGGGCCAGCTATATGTTCATGAAGACATATCTGGAAAACAGCAACAGGGAAAAGCTGGTAAACCGTGCAGATCATGAAACGAGCGTGATTCAAAAAACATTCAACGACATGAAAGTCCTCATGAACAGGCTATCTGAAGGCAGGCAACTCAGGGAATACAAAAAGACCGACAATCGTGAAATGCTGGCTGAGTATTTTGCTAAATTCAGGGAGGAGTTCCCTGTATTAAGCTATGTAAATGAGCAGGGAATCGAAGAAGTAAAGGTAGTGAACGGCGAGTTGAGCGAATATTTACTGGATATGAAGGACTCTATCACGTTTCAGGACGCCCTGTGGGATTCAAATACTGTAATGATCGAACCGCATGTTTATAGCGCTGATCTCGATAAATTCGTTATGCGCCTTGTGATGGGAAAATATGGATATTTTGGTGACGAATTAATTGGGATAATCAAGGCAGAGGTTCCCCTGACCCGGTTCTCTGAAAACATGACAGATGACAAAATTGGAATGAGCGGCTTTATGAGTATAATCGACAAGGATGGAAGTTTTATTTCATTTCCGGAGGACAGATGGATTTTTGATAAACTTATCATTGAGGGACCGGGATCGAGTGAATTGCTTGCTGACATCTCGTCCCTTAAAAAAGGTTTTATGAGGGTTATGCTCTTGGGTCTGGATGCTTACGCTGCATATACGCCCGTTCAGGAAACCGGATGGACTCTGATGGCTATTCTGCCATATGAAGAGTTTATTGCAGCGCCTAACAGGTTAAGAAATGTCTCGATAATAATTTTTTTAACCCTGATTTTTGTCGGGGGGCTTGTAGCTTCCGGACTCGCACGGGGAATAACACGTCCCCTTTCCGGCCTGGTTGCTGCAACAGAAAAAATAGCGAAAGGAGATCTTGCTGTGACCATCCCGGTCACTACAGCTGATGAGTTAGGAACACTCGCAGCATCCTTTAACAAGATGGCCGAAGATTTAAAAAAATCACAGGACAGGCTGATTGCCTTTGCTGAAAGGAAACGAATAAAGGCAAAGGAGCTCAAGATCACCAACAAAAAACTCCGGGAAACCCAGTCCCTGTTGATACAGTCTGAAAAAATGTCCGCACTGGGAGAATTAGGGGCCGGGATCGCCCATGAACTGAACAGTCCCCTTGCAGGAGTCCTGACACTGATCAGATTATATATGAAAGATAAAGCCCCGGAAAGTGAAGAGTTCGAGGACTTGAAGGAAATGAGAGAGGCCTGCGAGCATATGGCACAGATCATTAAAAATTTTTCTCTCTTTTCAGCCCCAAATACCGGTGAACAGAGCGACCTGGATCTGAACGAACTCATTGAAACAACATTGAGCTTTAGCGGGAAACATAAGGAAAAACAGGGACTTAAGATAGAACAAAACTATAGTTCTGATCTTTCGCTGTTTCAGGGAAACAAAAATCAGGTGCAGCAGGTAATTCTGAACATGGTGATGAACGCATCCCAGGCCATGTCGGGGAAGGGTGTTTTAAAGATTACAACCAGAATGTCCGAAAAAAATGGGAGCGGGGAATATGTTGAGATGGAATTTACTGATAATGGCTGCGGAATCACCAAAGAGGACATGAAGAGAATATTCGATCCTTTTTTTACAACGAAGAGGCCGGGCAAAGGTGTTGGACTGGGCCTGTCCATTACCCATACCCTGGTTGAAAATCATAATGGCAAAATACGTGTAGAAAGCGAGCAGGGCAAAGGGACCACGTTTACCGTCATGTTCCCCCTGTCCAATAATGTAGTAAAACAGGAGGAATCGTGTCTCACATAAGAACATTGATTGTTGATGACGAAAAAAGAGTTAAAAATATCCTCAAGGAGACAGGGAGAGATAATTATGCATACAGTTCTGGTCGTTGATGACGAAAAAATCGTGGGTACCGCTTTCAAAAGGGAGCTTGTCAAGGAAGGATACGATGTGGATACGTCTTCTGATGGAAAAACAGCTATTGAAATGGCAAAGTCCAAAAACTATGACATTGTATTCATGGACCTGGTCATGCCCGGTATGGATGGCATAGAGACCTGTAAAATCATGAAAGAAATAAGCCCTGACTCAACGATAATTTTCATGACCGGTAATATTGATAATGATACAACATGGAAGGAAATCGAGTTCGTCAGGTCCGGGGGCAAGATTTACTACCTCTATAAACCCTTTGTCGAAGGTGAAATATTACGGATCACCCATGAAGCCCTTGCTGAAAAAAACCGTGAGCCTATTGCATCAGATTAAGGGTAACCCGTAACCAACAGATAACCTTGACCTACTTAATCCGCTTTGAAATAGTTTTGAACTCCTCTGTCCCTGCCTTTTCAAGCAGTTGAAACAGCACAGTTTCTGTGCAGGTAATAACTGCTCCGGCGTCACGCATCAACTCCCTGGCTGTCAGATAGTCGCTCTTTTTTCTGGAACATACAGCATCGCTGACCAGGTGGATGAAATACCCTTCCTTTAACAGAGAGAGACAGGTCTGCAGCACGCACACATGGGTTTCCATCCCTGTCAAAATCAGATGGCTCGCCTTGAGAGAAGCTATCTTTTCCAGAAATCCGTCACCCCCGCAGCA
>CAMYND010000023.1 GCA_947259645.1 Thermodesulfovibrionia bacterium
TTTTGAATCCACCGCGTCTGCCATTTCACCACTCCGGCTAATACCTGGTGAGCTAAAATAATTATACACGTAACCAGCTAATTGCGCTGCATAATGCTGTGAGTATCAGGGCCTTATCTCTGACTGATGAAATAGTCAATAGAACGGTTATAGGTCTGCTCCTGAGATTTATTAAAAAAACAGGCAGGAAGCTCATCATTCTGCCTGTGATAATGAAGACATTCGCAACATTTACCCTTTCTGCCGCAGGATTCATAGGTACAGTTGCAATGAGGATTATCCTTCTCCATTTTACAGTCCATTACAGGCCTCTCCTTCTTTCATTTTTTATTACGATAATAAACATGGAACGAATAATCAAGCTCCCGCTTCCGTTGAACACAAAATTCATCTTCTTATCTCAATCGCAATGAATTTGGTGATCTGGATCACATATGATTTTCTCCACGCTTTTCCAAATACTATTTTCTGTTTATTTTTCAAAGGTTACCCTCACAATCATCGTTAAAGTTTTTGCCTGTTCGTACCGATTATATATGTAGAGATAAAAATACAGTAAAAGGTGCAGTAAATCAGATATCCATGGTCCAAGCAGTTCAAATGAAATTATATAGACATATATCAGCAGGAGTCCAATGTTAGTCATAATCGGAGCAGTCATCGTAACTGTGTCGGTCTTTGGCGGTTATTCCATTCATGGAAACCTGGCAGTTCTGTGGCAGCCTGTTGAGTTGATAATTATCGGTGGAGCAGCGCTTGGTGCATTTGTTATCTCATCGCCGGTAAAAATACTGGGCATGGTCTTGAGAAACAGCGCTCGAATTTTTTCGAGCAAGAGTAAAGACAAAAATGAATATCTTGAAATCCTCGGAGTATTAAACGCCATATTTACAAAGATGAGAAAAGAAGGGCTCATAGCTATTGAAGACGATATCGAGAACCCTTCGCAAAGCCCGATATTCCAGAAACATCCGAGTGTTCTGAATAATCATCATGCCCTTGATTTCATGGGAGACAATCTCAAAGTAATAATTTCAGCAAATGTTACGCCCTTTGAACTTGAAAATATCATGGACCTTGAAATTGAAGCACATCATCATGAAGCGATGATACCTTCTCATAGTGTCACCAAGATCGCGGACGGTCTTCCGGCCCTGGGTATTGTCGCAGCAGTACTCGGCGTTGTCATAACAATGGGTAAAATCAATGAACCCCCTGAAGTTCTGGGACAGAGTATCGGAGCCGCCCTTGTTGGAACATTCCTCGGTGTTTTACTCAGTTATGGATTTGTGGCTCCCGTAGGTACGCTCCTGGAGCACATTGCCGAAGAAGACATGGTGAGCCTTCAGGTTATAAAGATAGCCCTCGTGTCGTTTGTTGGCGGCGCTGCACCCCAGATAGCTGTCGAGTATGCTCGCAGAGTGATCCCTACAGACGCAAAACCAAGCTTTACCGAGCTTGAAGATGCGATGAGATCATGAGCGCCAACAAATCAATAATCATAAAGAAAGTAAAAAAAGTTACTGCCGGCGGTCACCATGGCGGGGCCTGGAAAGTGGCCTATGCCGACTTTGTCACAGCAATGATGGCATTTTTCCTTCTCCTGTGGCTCCTGAATATGTCTTCTGACGAAAAAAGGATCCGTCTCTCAAGGTATTTCAAACACTTCAGTATCTACACTGAAGGCGGCACATCTTTTATGGGTAAGGCAAGTGAAATTTTCAATGAATCAGGTGAGAGCGCGGACAAAGTCTTTCGTAACCCGAAAGGGAGGGATGTTATAAATGTAGAAAGCAAGAAGAGAAGGATTGAGACCGGTATTGCCGCTGAACTGGGGGGAGCAGCTGACCAGGTTATTGTTGACACTACAGAGGACGGTATACGAATACAGCTGATTGATAAAAATGGGAATGAGATGTTTGAGCAGGGCAAAACAACTCTCACTCCGGAAGGCAAAAAGGTTTTACAGGTAGTGAGCGACAAAATTAAAGACCTGCCGAACAAGCTTTCCATCGAAGGTCATACAGACGCCATGCCTGTTGAAAAAGATAACTACGGCAACTGGGAACTCTCTTCTGAACGGGCACTGGTAGCACGACGGTCACTCCAGGTTTCAGGAGTTGATCCCAAGCGAATAAATGAAGTCTCAGGATTTGCAGACAGGGTACTCCTGGTAAAAGACAACCCTGCCGATCCGAGTAATAGAAGGATAAGTATCATTCTCCATAAATTGCCGGATGCATTGGCTGCAGATGGCGGTGTTGGTCAGCCGAAATACTCAATAGATAACCCAGCAGGTGAAAATATTAAACTCTCTGTTATCACAGAAAGATCGGTAGTCCCTGAACCGGAAGAAGAGATCATCGAAACAGTGGAGCCGGATACAGGCCTGATGAAGGCAACTCCTGTGATAGACGAAGAGTGGATTCCTGTTATTGATGAGACTGATAACCAGCCGGTCGTTGATGAAGGCTGGGCACCTGTTATTGAAAATGAAAATATTCCTCTCGAAAAGGACGACTGGCCGGAGCCGGCACAAGAGGATGAAACAGAACGTGAAGTCGTTGCAGAACGGTCAGATGGTATTACAAAACTCCCTTATATTAAATTATATAAATCCGAGCGGGCAAAATCCGGCATATTGAACGACTTTAACAGCCCGGTCATATCAAACGGAAATATGCTGGACAGCAAATAATAGAACTGCTTAATCGGTCAGAGGCAGCTTAATAAGAAAAGACGTACCCTTTTCCACCTCGCTCTCCATCTCTATGGTCCCGCCCTGCTCCGCGATGATACCGTGAGTTATTGAAAGGCCAAGTCCGGTTCCCTTGTTCACCGGTTTTGTCGTAAAAAAAGGATCAAATATCAGCTGTTGTAATTCCTCTGATATACCTTTACCGTTATCCGATATTTTAATGCTGATAATTTCTGCTGTTTTGTCGAACTCTGTCTGTAATTCAATCCGCCCCCGTCTATCTGTTTCAGAAATAGCATGTTCCGCATTGGTAAGAAGGTTAAGAATAACCTGCTGGGTCTGCTGACGGTCCATCAGGATAAAAGGCACCTTGTCGTATTTCTTTACTATTTCGATGTTCGTTGACCGCAGCCAATATTCAAGGAGGTCTATTGTCTTGTCAATTATATCATTTATGTTTTCAGGAGATTTGCGAGATGTTGTTTGCCGGGAAAATGTCAGCATGTTTTCCACAATCCCCTTGCACCGAATAGCTGAATCAAACACTTTCTGCAGATATTTCCTGTTTGTTTCGTCCTTTTCATTCATAAGAAGCATTTCTGTATAGCCTATTATTCCTGTGAGGGGGTTATTGATTTCATGGGCAACACCCGACGTCAGCGTACCCAGAGAGGAGAGCTTGTCCATATGATAGATCTGGTCTTTCAGCCTGCGGGTTTCCGTTATATTTTTAACTATGTATACAACCGCATCGTGCTCATCAAAGAAAATAGGATAGGAACTGATGAGATAATAGGTGCCATCAATTTTCTGTTCAACCGAATTATTGGTGACACTGTCCATTTTATCAGGGGGCAGACACCAGTCATGAGGTTTCTCAAGGCCGAACAGTTCATAGTAGGGCTTCATTATAATATCAACAGGCTCTTTATTGAAGTGGCTCGCAAATGCCTTGTTGGTTCTCAGAATCCTGTACTCCTTATTTATGACAAAGAGGTAGTCAGTTATGGAGTCAATAATATTCTGCCACCACTTCTGGCTTCTGAAGATCTGTTTGAAGAGAGGTGACTGCTGCTCAAGCACCTCTTCCTTCCCTTTATTGGGGCTGAATACGTTTTCAACCCTCTGCACTATAGAAGGGACCGTATCACCATAATCACTGTTCTTCATGAGATAATCAAATGCTCCGCCCTTGATCGCTTCAGCCGCCTGAAGTTCATCTCCTGTTTCAACAATCACTATTACATGGCTCATTACGCCCGTCTTTTTCATCTCTCCCAAAAAGTCTCTATCTGATTTTGAGGAGGCAGAATCAATAAATACCATGTCAAAGGGTTCTTGCCTGATCCTGGAAAGCGCCTCTGAGACGCCCGTGACCTGCTCCACTTCAATAGATTCATTAATACTTTTTATTGCCTTTTCAAGCAGTTGATTCCGCTCTCTTCCTGTATCGATAAGAAGTACTTTTTTAATCTTGTGTTCTCTCTGCATTATCTTTTTCCACACCTGTCCCGATATCCATCAATTAAGATGGGGACTCTGTTTATAAATCTTTTTTATTATGTTAGTTGAGATGGGATTTTGCAACAGTGGTTCGTTGCTGTATCGTAAAGCGGGGAAATTAGCGGCATGAACTGGCATCTACCCGATTTCACAGACGACTATCTGGAACCGGTTTCTCTGTGCCTTCGAATCGTCTCTCTCTGGTGCTCCAGAGTATATTGAATGATCTCATTTCTGACGGAATCAGACATATTGACATACTCAATCGCGACTTCATATTTATCATCGCCAAGTTCCTCTACCCGTTTCACTTCTCCATAGGCGAAAACAGCCACCGGCGGATAGGTCGGCAACAGCAGTTTTACTTCCATGATATCGTTGACTTTCGCCCGATGGTTTACAACAAACCTTATGCCGGAAGCGCTGATATTCACATATCTTTTTTCAGGATTGGCAAGGCCCTCTTTCTCCAGGATGAAGTGATTAATAATATAATCCAGTTTTGCTTTTATATCTGCGAGTTCGTCCTGCACCTTGTCGCTCCCGGTTTTATCATACCGGGTCGTTATTGCTGTCTCATCGGCATCAGTGGCGGGCGCGCCAGAAATATTTCCCATTGAAATAGCCTTGGAGCTCATTATTTTAGTGAGGGCTTCATCGTTGTCTATGCCGTCTACATGCACCGGTATCGCAACGAGCGGGATAACATCATCTATTCTGAAATAATTTCTGTGTTCATCTCCTCCTGTTGCCCCGTCTTTTTTTTCATTCATGGTAGACTCCTCTTATCTATTGCCAGTCACAGTAAATATATCTTTTCCTGGCCCTTCTCTGCTGAGATTGATTCAGGGTTTTTCAGTTTTCAGATTATTTACAAGTGAACTGTACTTTTTTATGCTCTCCTTGTTGTCCCTGTTATCCAGCACATCTGAGTGCAATCTATAATCATTGCTGTCTGCAAGGCTGCCTGGTTCCGAAGAAGATCGGCTATCAGATGAATCAGTGTTATCATATTTACTGTTGCTGCCTGCCGATTTCTTCACCTGTTCAAGACTTCGATGAGTTTCCTTCAACTGGGTCATGAGCTCTTTATTCTCAGCGAGCAGTGACGTGAGCCTGAAGGCATTCCTGACAGTAATCTGCAGCTGCGCCATGACAAAAGGTTTCACCAGGTAATCATAGGCCCCCTCGTTTACGGCCTCAAGAACAACATCAAGGGTACCATATGCTGTAACCAGCACGACACAGATCTGAGGATTAATCTGCAGTGCGGTTCTCAACACCTCCATCCCGTCAGCCCCGGGCATCCTGAGGTCAGTAAGCACCATCTTTATATCTTCGAGCCTCAGCAGGTTGAGGGCGCTAGCTCCGTCATTTGCCACAAAAACAGAATAACCGTCATCCTGAAGAATTTTCAGGACAACGTCTCTTACCATTTCGTCATCTTCAGCAACGAGAATAGTAAATTCCTCTTTTTTCATCCTTCTCCGCCTGTCTCCCGCTATTACGGATTATATGCCTTGACAGCCTTTTTCTGTTTATGGCTGTCTGATACTTCTCCTATGATACTGCGTTTCATGTTTTTCACAGCTTCTGCATTGGTATCATTTAAATCAATTATTTTTTTCAGGAGATGTTCGACTTCAGCGCTCCTCTCTGAGGGAGATTCCCTGGCCAGTTCGCTGTTTATCCGGTCAAGATCCTTTATCAGTTCCATCTTGAGAGAACAGTAATGTTCAACATTATCAAGATGTTCCTCATCGATTTCCTTCTGCTCCTTCTTTAGAATGTCCAGTATTTTCCCGCAGCATGAAAGGGCTTCATTTATATTTGGTTTCATTATTTTTTACTCGGTATTTTTTAGCTGTAACTCGATAAATTATACCTTTATTTCCAGTTTCCTGTCATGCTTACTCGTTACGTCCGGGTCATTTACCGATTCATCCATTGCAGCATCAAATTGATTTGACGGATGGTTTGTATTATTGCCGTCTTTTTTCTCACATATTTCGTTCCAGCCGTCCCTTATAGTATGCATGAGGTTTAGAACCTCTTTCATCTTTTCTGTATCATTTTTCAGGTTCGCCTCTGTAAGTCTTAATAACATATAGTCATAAAGTCTGTAGAGGTTTACCGCTATCTCTCCGCCCTTTTCATTATCAAGGCAGGACTGCAGATATTCCAGTATCTTTACGGTTTTTTCAATCAGGTTCGCCTTTGCCACCACATTATTATTCTGATTGATTTCTTTTATGGCGGATCTGAGAAATCGTATGGCGCCGTCATAGAGCATGAGCACCCTTTTCTCCGGAGCAGTAGATGAAACCTGACTTGTCGTGTACTGGGAAAGACTGGAATTCGGCATGGTAATGATCCTCCTAACGAATCACCTTTGGCAGTTCGTCAGCTTTCTTTATGATTTTCTTATTAAACATTGTTATTGCTATCTATCGTTCTGCTGCAGTGCTGATAATGTATTTGTCAAAAACTGGGAAATCGAGTCATATTGCGAAAGGAGAACTTCGAGCCTGGCAAACTGTGCCAGCAACCGCTTCTCCTTGTTTGAAATAATGTCTTCCATCCGCAATATCCTGCTTTCTATATCGTTTATTGAGTCTTTCATTGAAGATTCTTTTGCCCTCAGCACCCCTGAGTCAGAATCAACATAAGATTCAAGAATTGAGGGAAGCAGGTCCGCTATGCCGAGGGAAACTGATACTGAACCGAATAGTCCTGTTGATGCTGATGTGGTGCTGATTTTAAGGCCTTCTTCAGGATACCCGGCACCTGCTGTCAGGATGTTCCCCTTCCCGATGGTGGCGTGGCCGTTGATCGTTCCGGCAATATCTACTCCGTCATCTTCTCTCGATGCTGCTGTGGCCCAGATCTGATTTGTAGCGTGGCCCTGATCTGTGGTTACTTTAAACCAGAAGTCATCCCCATACGCAGTGGAGGTGATTTTCAGTTTTCCGTTACTGTTTGAGGCTGCGAGTCCGGCGTTGTTGGTGGCAAATCCACTGTTCAGGGATGTAACTATGCTGTTTATGGTAGAGCCTGCAGCCAGTGTCACAGAGAAAGCCGTGAATTCAACATCAGTTGAGGTGTTATTAACTGAGTATTTAAATATGAGAGTTTCTTCAATTCCGAGTCCTGTCGTTGACAGATCATTATCACCTGTGAGTGTTGCCTGTTCCGGAGCTGTAGCTATCGAAAGGCTGTAGCTGCCTGCCTGCGTCTTTGATGTCTTGCTCTCAAATGTGACAGCCTGGTTCGATGGGGTAGCTGTGCCAATAAATAGTTTCGAGACAGCATCAGGGTTTGTGCCAAGAACGCTGGAAAGTACCGCATCATCTATGAGCAGCTCTCCGGTCTTGTAATCAGTTGTAATTCCTACCTGGGAAAGGCTTTTATAGGCTGCACCGGAGAGACCGGGGATGATACCTGATATGGAATCAGTAATCCTTCTTCGTATTTCAAGAAGCGTCGGATCACCAAGCAGGGGGTTTGTCTCTCCACTTTCCGGGTCATAGCTTAATTGCTCATCTATAAATTTGTAGAGCTCGTTATAAGAACTGACAAAACTCTCTATATCCTCTTTGACAGAGGTGTTGCTGGATGATACTTTCAGGTTCAGTGTTTCTGAAGAGTCCGCCTTCAGCAGGTTCAGTGTCACTCCCTCGATCGCATCGGTTATGGTGTTGCTGCTCTTCACAATCGTAGCGTTGTCCACCGCTATAACAGCATCTTTGGCCGCCTGCATTTCAGGATTAAACACATCTATGGTAAACTTATCTCCCACTGCGAGTGTGCCATCATCAAACTTGACTTTCGCTCCCTCAGTAGTTGTTGAACCGTCTCCAAGACCGTCTATGTTCTGGAGAGTGTCATCAGCAGCTACCGCTATCCCATTGGTCCCGTCGTATTCTTCGACCGTATTTCCAGGCCCATCTCCAAGCCATGTGATGCCGCCGTCAATGGAATATTTATATTCAGCAGAGCCTGAAGCAGGAGTGCCGGCTGTGATAACCTCGATCATAAATGTTTTATTTGTGGTTCCTGTATAATTATTTCCATCATTTGATGAAACAGTTCCTGAATAGGTATTTGTAGTGTCTGCATAGGCAGCTTCCACCCTTTTATTTGTGAAATCCAGGTCCGTAGTATTTGTGACAATATTAACAGTATTGGAAGAGCCTGAATTATTCGCTGTTAAAATGAGTCGGTAGGGATTAGATCCTGTGCCATCATTAATGATCGTTGCGGTAACTCCGGCTTTAGCATTGTTTATTGTATCGGCCAGGTCCTGGAGCGTTGTTGTAGTGCTTACGACAATGTTTGTCTCAGCTCCGCTGTTGCCGACCTTGAATTTGAAATTTCCGGCCGCAGATGCGATTGCTGTTGAGCCCTTGTCAACGAACCCCTGGGAAGACTTTTTACTTTCCGCAGCCAGTTGGTTGACTTTTACAGTATAGCCGCCCTTTGCCGCTTCTTGTGATGCTGTTGCGGTGAGAAGCTCAATTCCCTCCGATGTTTTCGTCACCGAAGCTTCCCTGGTATTAAAGTTTTCACCGGTGTTCAGCGCTTCAATAGCGGATTTGTATGACGAGAGCTTTTCCGAAAGAGTGAGGACTGAATTTATTCTGAGCTCATAATCATTCTGCCTTAAGGTGAGTAGATTGATCGGTCTTCTTTCAATCTCTATTATCTGTGATACGAGGCTGTTGACATCAAGGCCGGATATGAGGCCGCTTGTTGAAACACCTGATATAGCCATGAACTACCTCCTTGTAGTTTATCCTGATAAAGCTCTTCACTACGTCCCTGTAGTTTAAGAATTGGCTTCATCTCTCTTCCTGTTACATATCTTATCGGTTACTCCACAGGGAAACTTTAATTATTTTCCCCCTGGTTAGAATGTATACCATTCCTCTTAATTTCCATTATTTATCAAAAGGTTATCGCTATTCAGCAGAAAGCCGCAGCTCAAGTGTGAAAATCATTATATGCCTGTAGCGGTGATGACATGGATCACCGTTATCAGAAAATTACTATTTCTTTCGACCGAGTACTACCTGCTGTAAAAGCATGCAGCACATAACCTTTTGCGTTAAACATAATATCCACGGCCAAAGCCAGCATTTCGTTGCTGCGGCTTTACAATTCCCGGGATATCAGTATTTCACATCAAGTATCGCTGACTTTACAGCGCCCATTACACGGTCATTCATTTCCCGCAGCTGCCTGAGATGAGCAGAAATCCTTAACATCTCAGTGGCAGGAACCTGCCGAATCACCTCACCGCTTTCTTCATCAACAACCTTGACGACTATTTTCTCTGTGGAGTCATCAACGGCAAAGTTCAGTTTCCGTTTCAGTATCTTCCCGGTATCATTCGCATATTCAACAGCCTTGTCTAACTCCGCCCGTGATATAGGCGCGTTTTTATCAGGCGCATCAGCCTTTGTCTCGGTTTTTTCACGTCCCTTTTGGGGTGAAACCTGCTCTGGACGCGCAATATTCGCTTTAACCGAATTTATGCTCTGTATATTCATTTTTACTTACCTCCTCCCCTAACTTAGCTCAATGAAAAGATACCGGGACGGGGGCAGATGCCCCCCTGTCCCGTATCCTTTTACTCTTCATGCTACTGCAGTAACTGCAGTGCTGCCTGCGGCAGTGAATTGGCCTGGGCCAACATAGCGGTTGCCGCCTGAACCATAATCTGGTTCCTGGTGAATTGAGCTGTTTCTACTGCAAAGTCAGCATCCAGGATTCGGCTCTGAGAAGCAGCTGAATTCTCAGCAGCAATCTCAAGGTTCGATACGGTAAACTCGAGTCCGTTCTGAACAGCACCGATTCTGGCCCTGATTGCATTAACATCGTCAAGGGCTGCGTCAATAGTAAGCATAGCGGCCTCTGCGTTTGCCTGTGTTTCAATACTTATTGAAGCAACATTATATGTTGACACGTCTGCTGCTGCGCTTGAGCTGGTTCCTGTTGTTCCTGTCAAATCTTCCAGAGAGCTGGAGCTTGTCAGCGAAAAGGCTTCATCATCATTCAGCAGGACAGATGACCTGTAAATATAAATGTTGTTTGTTGCGGTACCGGACATATTTAAATATCCGTCAATCGTTGCATTTCTAACGTCAACTGCTATATTCCGACCGTCAGCTGCTGTCATAACAAGCTTCCCGCCGTTGTCAGTTTTTGCTGTAACGCCGGTTTCTGAGGTCTGATTGTTGATCGCTGTTATCAGCGAGCCGGTTCCATCACTTGCTGTTATGGTCACGGCTCCAATATCAACACCGTTGATATAGACATCGCCTGCAGCCAATGTGCCTGCTCCTACTGCCAGTGATCCCGTAACATTCAGAGCCTGAGCCGTTGCAGTTACACCACTGTTGACTGCATTAATAGCCGCTGCCTTTGCAACTGCACTGGACTCACCATTGTAGTTGTTTATGGCATTGGTAGTTCCGGATCCGAACATTGCAGATGCTGTACCGGTGAGACCGAATGCGGACAGTAAAAATGAATGACCAGTAGCGTTTGCATCTGTTCCTGAAACTGCTAAATTAAGATTTGCTCCCTTTTTGGCGTCAATGGCTATTATTGAACCATCAACTGCCCTTGCAGTAATGTTCGTGATACTAGCAGCATTGATTGCGGCAACAAGGCTAGTCACCATCTCATTACCTGTCAGAGCCGATGCTGTACCAACTGACAATGTGACAGCCGTACCATTAATGGCAAAACTGACAGTACCAACAGCTAACTGGCTATCAAGAGCTCCAGAACCCTTAACAGTCAGAACCGAGTACTGATCATCTGTTGAGTTCGTAGCAACAACATCAACGCCGTTTATTTTTATCTCACCGGTTCCAAGGTTCTCATCAACAGCGTTAGTAACGCCGTCTGCTATATCAGCTGTCAACTGCGCTCTTCCACCTATGGATTTCCCGCGAACGTCACCAATAGTAAAGGTAACTTTCTGAGAAAAGTTGGCCCCAACCTGGAAATACCTACTATTAAATGACCCGTCCAGAAGTTTTGTTGTATTAAATTCTGAAGTGTTTACAATTCTTGTGAGCTCTGTTGTAAGGTTAGTTGCTTCAACTGCGAGGTTTGCACGGTCAGCAGATGTGTTATCATCAGAAGCAGACTGGACCGTGAGCTCCCTCAGCCTTTGAAGGATGTTTGTTACTGTATTGATACCACCCTCAGCGGTTTGAACCAGGGTAATGGCATTGTTCGCGTTTCTGATCGCCTGATTGAGACCCCGTACCTGGGTACCCAGCTTCGTGGCGATGGCGAGACCGGCTGCATCGTCTGATGCCTTGTTGATTCTTAAGCCTGAGGACAACCTCTCAATAGACTTGCCCAGTCTGCTGTTAATTTTGGTTAAGTGTCTCTGGGCATTAAGTGAAGCGATGTTTGAGTTAACTGTTAAAGCCATAATTTCCTCCTTGAAACTTTTTAATCACGGTTTCTATGATTTTCCGTGACATTCGGGCATCCTTGCCCTTTTTTCAGCAAACTGATGTCTGCTGGTCCTTCTGTTCAGTTCAGGTCTAAATGACTGATTTCCGGCTGCTTCATTACAGCCAGTTCGGCTCAGTCCTGCGTCATCACCCCTTTCCGGACCATCACCTTTTATTTTTCTCTGTCTCTCTTATCGGTCGTTAATGAGAAATCTTTAGGAAAATCAGGAAATTTTTTCCTTGTACATAAAAAACTTTCCCAACGGACTTTTGATTACGCTGATTTATCTTTAATATTATGTTTAATTAATGATAGTTATAGATTTATCTGATAATTTTGATTAACATAAATAATTCTTTTTTATGTAAATTATTATTACAATTTATCTGATTGCTTCTTTTTTTGCGCAGAAGTATTGAACATGCCACACCCGACCATGGGAAAATTTTTCCATTACCGGTAAACAGCGATCTCAGTAGTCAGATGGACATCAGACTAAAGACAAGCCACTGCAGGAGCCCTGAGTCTCTGAAACGTGCTCAATCAGGGCTTGTATAAGGAGGTACGTTTTATCTTAGAAAGGGTGGTATTGAGGCGGAGTATTAAACTTGCTGCAGATGCTTTTCAGTAGTCGACATTATAATCACCACTGTAACCGAACTTTTTCATCGTCTCGCCGCATATGGTATTAAATTGGTTTTCCTGTTCAGGACTGAGCGGGAAGGATTTGGGAATGTGCACATTCTGTGGCTTGCGCAGAATATTGTATGCTTCATCATTATAGTCAAGGCCGATATAGTCAATGAATGCTGAAAAATGTTCGGCATCAAGGAGATCTTCAAATCTGAATAATATTTTCTGCTCTGACGGAACTTCGTTCATGCACTGTTCTATGTGCAGGTTAATCGTTGTCCAGTAATAGCATAACCGCTCAAAGCGGTCCATCTCAGCAAACTCCTCAGAAAACTGCTCACCTCTCTGAGGTATCGGCCGCCAGTATTTTTTTTCAGCAGGAGGCATTACTTTCCCTGGATCATCAAGCCATTCTTTCAGCACGTTCACATCCCGGTCGTTATACATTATTTCACTGAACTTATGATAAAAAGAACTGACTACCCGCCGTCCATTTCTTGTTATATGAATAAATTTTGCCTCGGGAAAGAGCTGGTAAAGGGGGGTTGTTACCCAGGGAAGAGCATTTGAACTGTCTATCCAGAGGCGTTTATTTGAGTAGTGTACAGCTGCAACGTGGGTTTCCGTTAGTATTTCTCTGATCGCTTCCAAAGACATACGTTTTAAATAAAAGAGCACAGCATTGCGCAGAATATTCTCAAAGAGATATTCGTGGTGCACCTCTACTTCAGAGTATGTCTTCAGACTTTGCACAAGAGAAAATGTTCCGGAGCGTCCGCTTCCAAGGATAAATATGGGTGAAGTTTTCATCGGGATCTCTTTGTTAACAATGTTAAATACTTTTCAGACAACTTCGTTTCACGAGCATCACTTCTATTCATGTCATGGACATTCTTTGAGAAACAATATAAATTGAATCAGATAATGATGTATTTAACATCCTATTGTCAAATTCCTTCACTCTCTTCTCCTGGGGAGACTACTTAAATGCGCCCGTTGCACCTTGCTTTTTCAAGTCACCCTGAGATATTTTATCCAGAGAATCGCTTTTAATTATATCATCTGTCTGGAGAGTACCGTGTCAACTAGTTTTAAGTGCGATTTCTGCACATCAGGCAATATTCAGCATGTCCATGATCCGATTAACTCAACGAGAGGCATGAAGGTATATGTCTGCATGAAGTGCGGATTGGTGCAAAGCATCTCGACGAGTGCCTACAGCAGTGCGCCTCCCGGCTCAATGTCAGGGGACGCAAACAGATCGAGCTACCGGTATACAAAAGAGCTTGTTTTTGACAACTATCTCCAGCTTTTCAAATCACACATTAATTTTGCTGATCTTGAACGGGTACTCGATATCGGCTCGAACAGGGGTATTTTTGTTCACTGGGCCCTTGATAATTTTCCTCACATTTTAATTGATGCTATTGAGCCTCAGCAATCAGTTGTTGAGTCCTATTGTGATCATCAAAATGTATCGTTAAAGATCGCCCGTTTTGAAGATGTCCAGCTGAATGAAAATACCTATGATTTTGTTTACTGCGTACATACCCTTGAACATGCCCGCTCCGCGTCTCAGATGATGACCCAGTCATACCGGTCATTAAAACCCGGGGGGATTCTCTTTCTGGCTGTGCCGCAAACACTCCTGTTCCATAATAATCTGGTAGAGGAAATATTCATAGATCCCCATACCTTCCATTTTGATCTAAATATACTAGTTGATTTCTCATCCCAGCTTGGATTTAAAACAGTTTATTCAAGCAGGAATGAAGACGCTGAGGTCATCCTGATCCTTAAAAAAGAGGTGGCACATATTGGCAACTTTGTACCATCAAACCAGGACGCGGCGCAGGACAACGTGAGAAAAATCGCTGACTACCAGAAGGGGTTACATGATAATAGAGTTCTGTTAAGAAAAATAGGAGCTGAACTAAATGATCTCTCCCTGACAGGTTCTTTGATTATATGGGGCGCCGGAAGGCTTTTCGACCTCCTGGTGCGGGAGGGTGGACTTGTCACATCAAGAGTTACGGTCGTTTTCGATAAAGTCCTCTATAAGTTTATCAATAAATCACATGACTGTGTTATAAGCAAGGCCAGGCCCAGAACAGAACTGGATGAGTCCAGTGTCATAGTGTTTATAGCGTCCCGTGAATATGCCGCTGAAATAAAGGCTGAAGCAAATAAACTCGGTTATGAAAAGATCATCAGTTTTACTGATTTCTTTTCAGACTAACGCGCCTGCACCGTGCTCCTTTATTATCTTCTGAGTCGATGTCTGTCCTTTCTTCACCTTGTTCGGCAGGGTGTTGCTGAGAAACGTATCAATGGGGGCGTTTCTTTTCCAGTTTTCAAAGAGCGTTTCCCACTTCTGCTCCTTGCATATTTTCTTAACCTTATCTTCGTTCAGTATCAGGAGAGGGCAAAGGGTAAGCAAATATGATTTCAACTGTACCAGCCTTTTTTCTTCAAGGCTGAAGCCTTCCACGCCAAAACAGGCATCTTCAGGCAGGTCATCATAGCGGCCTGACTGCAGCCATGGAATAAAGCCGTCTTCAATGACACCCTGTTTCAGGAAATAGTCATAGGACCACGTTCCCCTGTAGGGGGCAAAATGGAGCCACTGCACAATCCGGGGCTGCGGAATAGAGAGCACCCAGTTTAATGAATTCTCATGGTTCTGAGGAGAATCTCCCGGCAGACCAACAACCATATTAAGCCATGGCGTTATACCTTCTTTTTGAATCATATCAATCGCATTACGGATAGTCTCCAGGGTTTCTCCCTTTCTTACCAGCTTGAAAACCTCAGGATCACCTGATTCAATTCCGATACAGAGGCTTTCAATGCCAGCCTCTCTCAGGAGCTGCAGAAACTCCCTGTCGATCTGATCTGCCCGTACATTAAAGACGCTTAATTTATATTTGTAGGATCTCTTTAAATATTCTTCCAGGAAGGTTTTGGCGTGTTCAAGGTTTCCCGTAAAGGCATCATCTATGACTGCTATCCTGTCTACATTGGGAAAGTTTTTTTCAATGCTCTCAATTTCCTCCCAGAAACTCTCATCCAGCGGACGGGCGCGCCACTTGCTGCCATGTGTTTTGGTCCCAACACAAAAAGAGCAATTATGAGTACATCCCCGTGATGTAAATATCGGATAGGTAATCATTTTGTGGTGGTCCCTCACAAGAGTAAAATCCGGTGACTGAAAATCATTGGCAACACCAAGGTGTATGACACGTTCATTAGTGTTGAGTATTCTTGGAAATGCACCGTCTGCTTCTCCCACGATAATTTTTGAAACACGGTTGTCCTTTTCGAGGAAGTCCCAGTACCCATAGGTGTGTGGCCCCCCGACCCATATTTCAATATTTCTTTTGTGTGCTGCTTCAAGCATGTCCTGTACTGCCTGAAAAAGCCACTCCTGTGACACCATGGATATACAGAGAAGGTCTGGCTTTTCCTCATCTAATACATCTATAGCATTTTTCTGGTCATCGGGATTAAAGTGCTGATCAAGAATAAATACATCATGTCCATCTTCCTTTATGGATCGTGCCAGGATCGCAAGCCCTGTATGAGGCAGTTCTCCTGTAGACCCGTCATTAATTCCATGTTTCCATAACATTACTTTCATCTTCATCCTCCCCAACAGCGGCTTATGTCTGAGTATTCTTGTACACTGATTTATTAATGATATTCTTTCTGTTCTTCATTTATTGCTGCTTTATAAATCTCAGCCAGGTCCTTCTGAATGACCGGATTGTCAGGATTGTCCAAGAGTGCTCTCTCGAAGAGGGCTATAGCCTTTGCCTTTTCACCAATGACTACATACAGATCAGCAAGCGGCTTGTAGAGCTCTTCCAGATCCGGCTTCAGTTCAATCGCTTTTGAAAAGAATATCTCAGCAGATGAAACATCATTATTCTGAAAAGCTATGAATCCAAGGTCACGATAAAAGATCGGGTTATCAGGTTCAACTTCTATTGCCTTTTCAAGTTCGTTAAAAGCATCCTCCGGATTATCCATTGCAAGGTATGTATGGGCGAGACCATAAAAAGACGCAGATTGCCTGCTGGAGTTTTCTATATTTTCTTCATGAACCGCTTTTAAATACGCCCCTTCTGCCCTCATAAAATCTTTTGTCCTGAAATAAAAATATCCCGTTTCAAGGTCAGTTCCGTAATGTGTCTCTGCCTGTTCAAGGAGCTCACCCATCCTCTTCGTGCGTTCCTTCCATTCCCTAATTTTTCCATTACAGGTCTGTAGCATCTGGTTAATCCGGCTATCCGCTTTTGAACTGCTAACTCCCGAATGTTC
Source organism: Thermodesulfovibrionia bacterium (assembly GCA_947259645.1). Taxonomy (GTDB): domain Bacteria; phylum Nitrospirota; class Thermodesulfovibrionia; order UBA6902; family UBA6902; genus Glo-13. The sequence continues at coordinate 16,640 of CAMYND010000023.1, forward strand.
TCTATTCCTGAGTTTCTCCAGCAGTTCGCGTGCCTCAAAAAACCTGAACTGTTTTATGTACAAACCGGCCAGCCTACTTTCCAGCGCTTCATCAGGTGCATTGCTATCAGTTTTTCTGGCCAATTCCAGGTACCTGACAGCCTGAGCTATCATTCCGGCTTTTTCATATATATCAGCAATGCTCTTCATCGTTCCCTTTTCCAGGGGCTCTTCAACAAGAGCACTGTCAACCTTTTTTTCCACTTTTAGTGCTTCTATGAGCTTATTCAGATGTTTGTTAAAGTGGTCTGTTGCTCTGACAACCTCGGTATAGTAATGTGTACCTCTCTGAAGCTGTTTTTCAAGCCTTTCCCAATCATCCTTCATTTCATCGATTTCCTGCATCTCCTGCTTCTTCAGATAGATTTCCAGGCCGTAATGATAAGCCGCGATAAGATTAAGCACCGGATGTTTGATCTTCTCAATTGTAGAATCAATTTTATCCAGTATGTTGTGAAACTCAGCGGTGTCTTTCTGTCCCCTTTTCTTCAGGGCCTTTATTTTTTTAATATGTTTCAGCACACGGTTTGAATTCTGCTTAATCTCACGAAGCTTGTCCCTGGCGACGGTTACTGCCTCGATAATGCCATCCAAATCATATTGGGAACTCTCCTCCGAAATAGTTGATAATTGGCCGAATACGTCTGTAGCCGGAAGATCACAATACTCATCGATAAAATCTTCCAGTCTCATGGTCAGAGCACCGTCAACATGCAGGCCGCCTTCAGTGGCATTTATGACTTTGCCGTCATATATGCGTATCTTGTTTTCAAAGGATGTCTTAAACACGAGCAGGCTGTGAAGGGCATACACCTTTTCGTCAAATATGTCTTTTACTTCAAAACCACCTTTAAAAGCGTCATAGTCCGGGTTTTCAACAGCCTCCTGCAGCAGTTTTGTCGTATCGCCTGCATGGTATTTCTTTTCATTTTTAAATGACAGATCTGAGCCGATCATCGCCGTAACATCTGCACCTATGTATTCAGCAACCCCAAATGCGAAATGAGAAACAGAGCCGCCAAAACATGCCACATATCCCCTGTCTTCCCACAAAGATCCGAGCCAACTATGAATAGCATTGTCAGCACCGCTGTTAATAAAGAGCGGGCCTGGGTACAATCTCACTATTTCCGGTGTAAACTGTCCAAAGCAGATGAAAGGCACATCTTTCAACAAAGGGTTATCTCTGAACATACCGGTATTGTCGGCCAGAGGATCTATTGCAACAACAATGTCCGGTAAAATCCCGGCCGGCAGAAGAGTGGGCAATACAACATCTACCGCTATGATTACGGCCCTGCCCTTGGCCTTTTTCAGAAGATGAAAATTCTTTTCCAGCGAGGGGCCCGCAGAAACTATAATGGCCGGTCTTTTCTTAAAGATATCTTTCAGATTTTTTACTCCCGGCCTTTTGAGGATAGAGGGTATATTCTCCATATATGTATTCATAAAACTCTTGCCAAGCCCTATGGCTGTTGCTATACCGCTCTCGGTTATTCTTTTTTCTTCTGTCAATCGCTTAAAGAATCTGTCATAGGTTTTTTCAGATAACCTGATCGAAGGGTGGTGCTTTACAACCCAGAACTTTCCATTGACAATAAGGTGATGATAGCGCTGCAGAATAGAGAAATTGTCTACATCGTGACCAAGGAATATCTGCACCTTGCCTGAGGCCAGAAAACGAGAAAGATCTCTTTCTTGAAGGGCAATTTTAAAGATCTCGGGCGTTGCCTCATACACCATCATTATATGCCCCTCGGCAAACCTCTTCAGAATTTCATCAGCAAAATACCCCAGTCCAAAGCCAAACAGGACAGCTATTCCCTCCTTCTCCATCTGTCCCAGTATATCAACAGCCTGATGAGCACAGTCTGCAGGGTCAACAGCACTGTGTATATATATTTCCTCCCCGGCGTTATTTATATGGAGAACGCGGGGCACACCACTTTCTGACTTCAGCACCTTGAACCTATCTTCATTGATATGGAGAGGCTCAATGATTTCTGCTACCTGAGGGTGATGCTTACGCAGTGCGTTGAGGTTTCTCTGATAGAGGTCCCTCTCTTCGCGCTTGCCTTGATCTGTATTACCGGTATCTTCTGATCCCATATTAACCCCTCTGCTTATTGCCTTTATTACAAGTTGTTTGACTTATACTGTTAATGTATTTTCTTAATGAACAATCTATTTGTGAAAAGACAGTGTGCCAGTCTCCTCTTTCTTCCTGTCGGAACAGTCTCATCGCAGGATACCAGGGACTGTCGTCACGACTGAGCATCCATCTCCAGTCAGGGACATAAGGCAGCAGGGTCCAGACAGATTTGCCTAAGGCGCCGGCCAGATGAGCTACAGCCGTATCTACTGTAATCACAAGATCAAGGGCTTGAATAATCGCTGCGGTATCGCTGAAATCCCTCAGTTCTCCCCCCAGATCAGTCATCACCTTCCCTGGAGACAAACAGTTGTCATTGCTCTTCATGGCTTGTTTCTGAAGGCTGAAGAGCGCAACTCCCGGAATAGTGTTCAGTATCTCAAAATGCTCCTTTTCACAGGACCTGTTCAGGTCATTGCTGTGATTTGGGTTGCCCGCCCATACTATGCCGACATTAAAAGAGCTGCTCTTTAGTCGTAAATTCCATCTGTGTACCTCTTCATGGTCCGCGAACAGATAGGGACCCCCTGAATCGATGTTATCGGAATCTGTACCCAACAGAGCCGGCAGATTTAACAAATGAACACAGAAATCTAATTTTTCACCATAATCACAGCTGTCGGATCTCTCCACAATCCTGTCTATTCCATTGAACGATTCAAATAGGCGCATCAGTTCCTTAGCTGATTCCAGGACAACCCTGGCTCCCATCTTTCTTAAATGAGTCACATAACGCACAAACTGTATCTGATCACCTATTCCCTGCTCAGAGATAACAAGGATAGTTTTATTATTAAGGGAAGATCCTTCCCACTCGGGAATGGAGATACGTCTATAGTTGATCTGCTCCGCTATCTCCTTGCACTTAAAGCGCCAGGAGTATTCCTTCCAGCCTTCCCTGTACTCGCCCTGCATAAGCAAGACGAGACCCAGGTTGTAGTGAGCGTCAGCATAATCAGGTCTTATTTCAAGGGCCTTTTTATAGTGGTCAATAGAAGCAGAAAATTCACCGCAGTCATGGCGGGTAGTGCCAAGCGTAACATATGCCTCTTTGAAGTCCGGCTTGATCGCAAGGGCTTTTTCGCATGAGTCCAGGGCATCATGAAACCTGCCCAGGATCCTGAATGTATCTCCAAGATTACTGTACGCCTCCGCAAAATCAGGATTCACGTGCAGCGCCTTTTTATAATGAGTTATTGCCTTGTCATATTGCTTCGTCTTCTTGAAGACATTAGCCAGGTTGCTATGTGCTTCCGCAAATTCAGGAGATATATGTATTGCCTGAGAATATTCATTAATTGCACGCTCATGCTGTCCTGCTTCCCTATAGGCGTTGCCCAGGTTATAATGTGCCGCAGAATTAGCGGGACTGATGGCCACAGACTCCTCATGAAGAGCGATCGCTTCATCAAGCCTGCCCTCTTCTTTTAATATATTTGCGAAATTATTTCTCGCCGGCAGATAGTCAGGAGCAATCTCAATAGCTTTACAATAGTGCCTTCGTGCCTGGAGATTATCTCCCTTTTTCTGAAAGGCGTTTCCAAGGTTGTTCAATGCTTCAATATAATCATCTTTTAATCTCAACGCCTCTTCAAAACACCTGATCGCCTCATCTGTCCTGTCCATGGCTACGTAAGCGCTTCCAAGGTTATTGTGATAATGGGGCATTAAAGGTTTAATAGTGATTGCCTTTTGAATAAACTCAATAGCCGCGATGTTCTGATCTCTCTGATGTGCTATTACCCCGAGCAAATGGAGCACATCAGCATTACAAGGATCATGAACCGCAATTTTCTTATACAATGATTCCGCCTGCAAGAGTTGTCCGGCCTGATGGAGGGAAACAGCCTGGCTGAGCATCCCATTTATATCTAAGGTCGACAAAGAACCTCGATACCCATTTGTAAGATTCCTCTTCTTATTGCTCAGCGTTTTTACCATATCAATTTCTGTCGAACTCTATGCTGACCTGCCATTTGCTCTTTCCCTTCCACATCCAGTGGCTTGTCTCATCCTGTTCTCCGAGTGAATACAGCAACCGCAGCAGAAAACTGTCATCAACGCTATAAAACTGAATCATGGGCTGGGCTGCGAGGGGATGCCTGTGAGTCTTTATTGTGAGTGCTTTGTCTTTATCTCCGATTCTCACTATGCCTTCAGTAGCTCCAAGGCAGTGGGTCGCTGTGATCATAGAATGCATGACCGGATGTGAATGATCGAACTCATGTCCCTTCAAGTAATATTTTTCTTCAGGCCCCCCATTGTTGGTTGCATAATAGAGGGAGTCTTCGTCAAATGCCTCAGGGTTAAAGGTAAATATTCCGGCATGTAAGGAAGAATCTTTCAGTCCGTTCCACTCAAACTCATACTCTAATTCGATCTTTGGTCTGTCCGGGAAAACATGTATACTTTTACAGATGCTGCCCAGGGATGTCTTAACAGCAGATGAAAGTGATGTTACTCCCTCAGACCCGAAACCATTCCCTTGAGTCACCATTTCAGTAACTCTTACTTTTTCAAGGTCAGTCACCTTGGAACTGCTCAGCGGCTGTACAATAACATGCCCTGAGTAAAGGTCCACGCCCCACGATATGTCATTAAAATATCCCTGGCGTAATGTGCCCACTAAAGGGATTTCTCCAGCTTCCCTGAACACCAGACTGTCAATGGACATCCCTCTGCGGCTATTCACCGTCAGCATAACCGACGGAGTCTCCACCGCAACATAGTGAGCTTCCCCATCTGTACGGACGCGCCTCAGTTTTCTTTCGCAGGAAGAAACAGGACGCTCTGATCCAGATTTATTCATTTTTTTCAGCCTGTATTCGAGTATTCCCTGCCTCTTAATAAAACTGGAGTACTTCTCGTCTGTAATATGTGTCCTGAAATCACTCCCCCATAAAGAGCAGAGTTCCTTCCAGCACTCCTGAATTTCTTTATGGCAACAGTCATCTCTCGTGGTCAGTCTTTCCAGCATCTCGTACAAACCATAACAGGCGCCATTATTTCTCACATCATCTCTTCCTGTCAGGGCCCACCGGGTAATATTGTATTTAGCCTGTTTTTTTACCGGTACAGGCTGAGCCGGAGTGCTGAGCTGAAGTTTATTAAAGCCCGTACTCTCACGACTGCTGAGGGTGTCGCCGGGAAGGACAAATGAATAATGATCTGATTTATTTAAAGTACCAATCAGTTTTTCATATCGTCTCCACTCATTGTGATCCTCAAGTTCAGCTTCAGCATGATACCGTCCCGGCCGGAAGTTAATTATTTCCAGGTCATTCCCGTACATACAGAGGCTGCGGGTCTTCTCAGAAGTGTGAGTTTTCAGGTAGCTGATATAATCCCCTGATGATATTTCTCCATGAATATATCTCTGGAGCCGCTGAAAGGATACCGCATTGTTCCATATAACAGGGATTTCCCTCCCTGTTGCGCTGATTGCATACTGGGGATAATACTGCCACTCAGGATTCCAGAAGTTTTTATTGGCGGAATAAACATTATTCCACTCCATTATAATTGCTTCGAAACCTGCGTCAATATAAACATCAGCGAGGCCCGATGAAAAGGCCTGCTCATTGACATAGGCAATTTTTGGCCGTAGACCCAGACCCTCTTCATAAATATTCAGACCTGTCTCAAGATTTTTTTCATTAACCCTCTGTGGTACCAGCGGTCCTATGATCTGCGCGTAACCTGATGCCTGCAGCTCAGATAATCCCGCTTCAATAATCTGCTTTAGTTTAGCAACCCATGTTCTGTCAATTTCAGCAATTCTCAGCAGAGTGCTCCCTGTCATCTCTATGCTGAAGGGCACCCTGTATTTTTCATGGACTTCAAGGAGGGGCCAGTAGCAGTCATGAATTACCCTCTTATGATCATCCTCATGAATAGAAGAGTAGGAAAGGTTACAATGAAAAACAGAATACAGGTTTAATGATGAGATGGTATTGTCCTTTGTGTTCAGTTCAGACCTGTTCCTGCAGGCGTTGTATTTTAATCTGCGTGAACCAGCCTGCCTGGCCAAACTTATATGATTATGCCCATCTTGAGTGCTTCTCAATTATTCTTTCTCCGTCACTATATTAATCGTTCTGTAGACCCATTCTGCCCGCTCATCGACTTCCTGCCGAGATGCACCGACTGCAACAAAAACCCCAAACCGTTTTGCATGATTCACCGGTGATGGGACAAGATCGCCCGCTTCATACCAGAATTCCAGCTTTTTAATCCATTCCTTACTCAAAACATCCTCAACTCCTTCGACGCGAACCAGACGTCCCGGTTCAGGGAAGAAGTAGCGGTTTACAACCGCCTGACAATATTTCGGCTTTAAGCTCTCAAGCTCCGGATCTTTATTCATGGCGATCCTCGCAGCAGTTTCTACGTAATTCACTCCCGTACTTAAGGGGACCAGACTTTCACAGAGATCACCACCGCTGAGGCGCGCTGCCATCTCAATCATAAAGGGGCCTTTGTTCGTAAGCACAACATCCCCCTTCACCACGCCATCAGTAATATCCAGTGCCAGTGCCGCTTTTTCTACCAGATCTTCAACAGCGGTTCTTTCTTCCAAGGTCACTGTGCTCGGTGCCCATCCGCCGTTTTCAATGATGTGGGGAGCATATACTTCCCTCATCTCATAGTTCCTGTCAACGAACCCGGGGGTATAGGCCCTGCCTTTATACATTATTGTTTCTGTGCTGATCTGCGGACCATCCAGATATTCTTCAACCATAACCTGGCCGCAGAATGATTCTGAAAGGGATTTATCAAAAAGAGAATGGGGGTCATCTTTCTCTGTCAGCCGGAAGACACCTCGTGCTCCGGAACGGTCCACAGGCTTAATTATAAGTGGATAGCCCCGCTCATTAACTATTTCACAAAGCTCATCAGGGGAGTTAACCAGCTTAAACCAGGGCACAGGGACCCCACGGTCCCTGAAACGGCATTTCATTTCATACTTGTGCGTTGTCAACAAGGCAGACTCCATTGATATGCTTGGAGTGCCAATGTGCTCTGCCAGAGCTGTTACAACATGGGGAATATCACTGCCCATCACGAACACTCCACTTATGTAATGGCCTTTGTCTCTATAGTCATCAATATATTTCTTCAGGGCAGCTACGTCCTTTGTGCTGATTACTGCGTGGTCATCAGCCAGCGCAAACCCCGGGGCATCAGGGTTTATGTCTACCGTTAATACGTGCAATCCCATTGACTTCGCCGTACGAATCGCAAAAAGCTGATCAGCTCCAGCTCCTAATAACAGTACTGTTTCTTTTTGGGCAAGAGCCATACTATCCAAGATATGCTCCTCCGCTGACGCTCAGGACCTGTCCTGTCATATATTCCTGCTCATCAGAAGCGAGAAATACGCAGGCACTGGCAACATCTTTCAGCTGTCCCGGCCGTTTCAGAAGAGTCAGGTTAATAATGTCCTGACCGGCCTGGCTGGACAGTTCATCTGCTGTCTGGTCTGTGAACATGATACCGGGGGCGACCGCATTGACAAAAATGTTATGTGGAGCTCCATATCGCGCTACAACTTTTGTAAGGGTGTTTAACCCGGCCTTGGACGTTGCATAGTGTACTGTCTTTGGCCCGTGGTATTGTCCAGCAACAGATGAGATATTAATTATTCTGCCGCTATTCTGTTTCTTCATGTAGGGAAAAACCTCCTGACAGCAGATAAATGGACCCTTCAGATTGATTTTCATTATATGATCCCAGTCATCATCAGTAATTTCTTCAAAATACCCTCGCTTATTGATTCCGGCATTGTTCACCAGTATGTCAATCCTGCCAAATTCTGCATGAGCGGCCTGAAAAGCTTCACGAACACTTTCTCGGTCACTGACATCCACCCGGGCCAATAATGCCTCTCTCCCTCCCTCGCGAATCTGCTTTATTACTTCTTCCCCCAGCGCAGCTTCACTGTTATACGTAACAACTACCTTTGCCCCCTGCCTTGCGTATTCGAGGGCAATTGCCCTGCCAATGCCCCGTGAAGATCCAGTGACAAGAGCGACTTTTCCGGCTAGCCGACTTTCATCATTTCCCATGCCGGCCATCTCCTTTTAATTTCCCGCAACACACCTGTGGCATCAAGTCCATAAGCTGAACATAATTCTTCATGAGAACCGGGCTCAACAAATATACAGGGAAGACCGATGCGCAGTATTTCGCATTCCACGGCATGGTCTGAAGCGAGGGCCGCAATTGCACTTCCAACTCCGCCATCGAGCACACCCTCTTCAAGAGTTACCACATGCCTTGACCTGCCCATCAGTTCCAGAAGCTGCTCCTCGGGAAGGGGCTTCAGATATCTGAGGTTTACCAATCCGGCGTCTATTCCCCTGCTTCTTAAATCAGCCGTTACTTCCTGCGCTACCCTGAACTTATGTCCCACGGTGATAAGGAGCAGGTCTTTTCCTGTCTGTACTTCCTGTGCCTTCTGGAACGAGTCCAGAGGCTCTGCAAGCACTGAGCTGTCAAATTCATCGACAGGGCCATAGGGCATGCTGATAATAGTGGGCCCTGTTAAATTCTTCAGGTTGTCGCGGACCATCCTCTCCAGCTCGAAGCGGTCTTTCGGATACATCATTCGCAGGTTCGGTAATCCGCGCATGTAGGCAAAATCATAAATACCATGATGTGTCGGGTTGTCATAACCGGAGAATCCTGTACGGACATTCAGTATCAGTGTTGGAAATTCCATGAAACATATGTCATGAATCAGCTGGTCAAACGCCCTTTGCATGAACGTTGACTGGTAAAAAATGACCGGTTTGCATCCCTCAAGGGCAAAGCCCGCAGTCATTGTCATGGCATGCTGCTCTTCCATCCCCGGATCGAAACAGCGCTCCGGGTAAAGATCAAAGACCGGCTGCAAACCAGTTGCGTAGAGCGTAGATGCGGTTATGCATACGATCTTTTCATCCTGCTCCATCTCTTCCTTTACTGTGCCCGCTGCTACATCCTGGTAACCTGTAGACACAAAGTCTCCTTTGCTTGCCCCTGTTTCAGGATCAAAGGGAAAGGAGAAATGAAGTTTGTAGGGATGTTCGTCTGCTATGGGAAGACCATACCCTTTGACTGTTTTAACATGTACAACAGGAACTCGACTGGACTCTTTAGCCTTTTTAAACGATTCGACCAGCTGCTCAATGTTGTGACCGTCCACCGGACCAATATAGTCAAACCCGAGTGATGTAAAGAGTGTCTCTTTATCGGTGCTTTCGGTAGTTCGGCTTTGCAGGTAGTTATGGAGTCCTCCGAACCCCGGACTTATGGCGTATCCGTTATCGTTCAGAACAATGACAGTGTTTACATCCTCAACAGCAACATGGTTAAGCGCTTCCAGAGCCAGGCCTTCGCAAATGGCGCCGTCACCTATAACTGCTATTGAATAATCTTTTTGACCTTTGAGCTTTTTTGCCAGGGAGATGCCCAGTGCTATTGAAATGGAGGTCCCTGCGTGTGAGGCCTCGATAATGTCATGTTCACTCTCGGTCCTTGTTATGAAGCGGTTCATGCCGCCATAGGTATTCAGTGTCGGAAACATCCTGGCGCGCCCCGTAAGTATCTTGTGTGTATACCCCTGGTGTCCTGTGTCCCAAATAATCTTGTCTCGTGGTGAGTCAAAAATATAGTGCAGTGCAACGGTCATGTCCACAGCCCCGAGGTTCGTGCCGATATGACCTCCTGTATCTGATATATTATTTATGATGAATTGCCGGATCTCATCTGAGAGATGATTGAGTTCTTCCAGAGAAAGATGCTTGATCTTCTCAGGTGTCAGTGATTCAAGTGGTATCATGATTTTCTCCTTTTGATGAAGTGTAAACATCTCATTATCTGAAGCCTGTTTTTTTGTCCTTTTCTTCTTTCAGAAAGAATTTTCAAATGACATTTCTTTTTCATGGTTCTTGTCCGCCTTACTCATATTTTTTTTGCATAGAGAATTACTTCTCGGCCTATTCCCATCTCTGCAAACTGCCGGTACAGTTTTCTCTTTATGTCTGATAACCCGGCTGCAGTCAGGTTCATTTCCATTGTCTTGCGTTTCATGTGACAGGCTCTGCCGAGATCATCATTCCCTACATAGTTGTCCCCCATAAGCAGGAACATATCCATCGGGAAAGTGGCTTCGCTTACAATAATTTCAAATCCATTGTTCATGACAAGCTTTTTCAATGAATCCAGATTGAAGTAATTAATATGATGAGGAGGCGCGATCCACCAGGGTTTATAATTACAGGCATTCTTCAGTGCCTTCTGAAAATGGCTGTATTCATTCGGGACAATAGCGCAGAGCAGACCCCCTGGCTTCAGCATAGAATAGCAGAGCTGAACAAGGTCAGCGGGACCAGGTATATGTTCAAGGACTTCGCTCATATGAATCACATCGAATTGACCAAGACCCTCCGCCGTGTATCTATTCAGAAAACTGTTGACTATATATAGTCCAAGAGACCGGCTGTGCTCAGACGCCTGTTCGGAAGGCTCAATGCCTGCAGTTTTCCAACCCCGCTCTTTCCCGTGAAGCAGAAAATAACCGGGTCCGGATCCAACATCAAGTATCCTCCTGCGTTCAGGCGGAAGGTGCTCTTCAAAAGTTTCATACCGTTCTTTGTAGCAGATATTCCACCACACAAGGTCCTCTTCTGATCTCGCGATGTACTCAGGTTTTTCAACTGAATAGTATTCCTCTCTGTAAGTCTTTTCCAGATCTGCCTCAGATGGTACGGGATCAATATGAACAAACCCGCACTCTTCACAGTCAATCACATTGTACTCATTGCATCGGTCAAGTATGTTTCCCTTGTGCATCATATATTCCTCTGACTCATAGCTGTCATACCAGCACTGCTGCTGACTCCGCAGACATTGCATATAACACGTGCTATGCGCTTTGCTCCATTACCGTCTATAAGGGCTCTTCCTTCTCTAGCCATTTTTTCCAGTAAATCATTATTTTGCAAAAACAGTGCCACTGAATCGCTGATCTCATTGTCCTTGACATCTTCGTAATATCCGAGCGGAATACCCGCTCCACGATTGCCAAATGCATCCATATTTTCTTTATCATTTCTATAGTTAGCAATAATAAGCGAGGGCACCCCCATAAAGGCGAGCTCATACAGGGTTATCCCGAAGGCTGTAAACGCTATGTCTGTTTGATTCATCAGTAATGCCATTTTTTTGACATCAGCCTTATGGATCAGCCTCTCTTTCCCGATCAATTGCCCCACTGCTGAAGCGTCTCTCATAGAAGGACCTGCAACAACTGTCAAAGTGATACCTTCCATGCCTTTCAGCGCTCTGACAGTCTGCATGGTCAAGTCATTGGGATCAGATCCACCCATACTTACCAGCACCCTGAGCCCTGTTTCTCGCGGAGGTTTCTCGATGCGTCTCGCCCTGATAAAATGATGATTCAGGGGAAAGTATTCCAGCCCTGCCAGAATATTCTTCTGTTTTGTGGACAGATTCTTGATGGTACTATTTATGAGAGAGGGGATTATTACACAATCAGGTTCACCCGGAGCAGCCGTAACTTTGTCAATGAAAATAACTTTTAAACCATTAGCCTTAAAGTATCGGACTTCTTCTGATATCTCATTTTTCGTATCAAAGATGACCCCATCAAAGTGCCTTAACATCTGGAGCTTTTGAAATTCATCCTCACCTGTAACAACACTGAACCCAGCCATTATTATTGTTTCTACTACAGCCTCTTCCTGATTTACCTTGAAGGTTACATCTAAGCCGAATTCCTGAAGTGACTGGGCAATAGAGAGAGATCTCATGACATGGCCCATACCGATATTTTTCCCGCCGTCAGTCCATATCAGGATTCTTTTGCTGCTCTTGTTCATATTCTCAGCATCCTCTGTTATCCGATAGACCAGTTGGCAGGGTTAACAAGGGCCTCTTCGTCCAAAGCCAGGTCTTCAGCAATTGAAAGCATATCTTCAGTAAACATAGTATCTGAAGCGGCCCGCACCGCGTCTTCCAGCTCCTCACTGCTGTTCACTCCAACAAGAACCGAATGGGCTAAACCGGAGGAGAGGCAAAATTTCAGGGCTGTTTCAGGCAGTCGTTCCCATGATGTTGAAAACCGTTCGATAATCCTTTCTGTTGCGTAGCGAAGTGCCTGCAGCTCATCAGGCAGAAACTGCGCTCTTGCAGTCAAAACACCTTTGAGTAAAGCAGACCGGTTCATTATCCCTGTCTCTGATGCTCGTGCAAGGGGTAGTATATTTTTTCCCATACGCTGGTCAAGAAGACTGTACGCCACCTGAAGAACATCGTATGAACCTTGCTCTATAACCGCTCTCGCGGCAGCCTCTCCATACACTGATGCACCGAGAAACCGTATTTTCCCGGACTGGCGTGCCTTTAAGAGTATTTCTGTTACTTCACCCTCGTTGATCATTTCTTCTGTTGCATTATGAATCTGAACAATGTCCAGTGTTTCCCTTTGAAGCATACGAAGGCTCTTGTCAATGGAATCGTTCATTGTATCGCGCATCACGGTACCTGTTAACGCTGTACCGTTATTTTGTGGAACAGAAACTTTTGTCGCTATGATACATTTCTGTATATGCCCGACTGCATCACCGAGCAACTTTTCACTGGTTCCGTAATTGGGGGCCGTATCAAATAAATTAATACCCAGGTCAACAGCACGATGAATAATGCGCATGGCATTTTCCCTGCCAGGCTGGTTTAACTGGCCTGCCTTCTTGATTCCATACTCAAGACCGAGCTCCACTGTACCAAGTGACAGAGATGATACCTTTAATCCTGTTTTTCCAAGTTGACGATATTCCATCTACTTCCGTGACCGGTACACTGAGCCGATCTTTTTACCTTTCATATATCCGTCAATGTCTCCTTCATCAACCGCCTGTTTTACAATTATCAGCGCTTCATATGAGGCATCAAGTGTTCTGCTGATATCAGCATCAGAATGTGAAAATGATATATAGACCGGACCGCCGAAAAGGATTCCCCGTTCAACAGTTTCCTGTAGAAACAGGCTTTTCATATCAGTTGATTCATTGCCGCTCTGGTCTCTGAACACCAGTCCTGAGCGGACTGGGTTGCCGGGGATATCCAGATTGACGCCTATCTCATCCCGTATTTTTTCCAGTCCGTCTCTCAGTTTTTTGCCCTGCTTCCAGATATAGTCGATTACATTTTTCTCCTTTATTTCTTTTATGGTCTCTATCGCAGCAGCAAGGGCGGTTGTTTCCCCGGAATATGTCATGGAGAAAAAAATGTCATTCAGTTCCCTCATAAACTCTTTCTTCCCGGCAATTACTGATATAGGCATTCCATTGGCCATGCCTTTCCCAAAGCAGGCAAGGTCAGGCATGATCCCGTAGTATTCCTGGGCCCCTCCGGCTGCGTAGCGAAAACCTGTGCATATTTCATCAAGAATAAAGACAGCACCATTTGCATGGGCAATATCAAGTGCATTCTGGAGAAAATTGTCTTCCGGTTCTGTGCCGGGCTGTTCCATGATTACAGCGGCAATCTGTTCGGGGTATTCTGCAAATATCTTACGCAGTGTATCAGGCCGGTTGTATTCAAATGAATGAACAACTGATTTGTTCCATTCAGGTATGCCATTGTTCAGTGATGTTGTCACAGCATACCAGTCATGACAGCCGTGGTATCCGCAGAAAGCTATATGGTCCCTGCCTGTGCTGGCACGTGCGATCCTCAGAGCAGCCATGGTCGCGTCTGCGCCGTTTTTTCCGAACCGCACCATCTCGGCGCAGGGAACAGTATCAATAATGAGTTCTGCCAGTTCCAGCTCCAGGGGGTTCATCAGCGTAAATGTTGTTCCTTTTTTAAGCTGCTTAATGACCGCCTGCGTAATGCGCGGATAATCATAGCCCAGCAGAATAGGACCAAGGGCCATGGGGTAGTCAATGAACTCGTTGCCGTCAACGTCCCACACGTGGGCACCTTTGCCATAATCCAGATATTTTGGATAGACACCATCGACAAACTGGTCAGGGCCCTTGCTCAGCGTCTGAGTCCCCCGGGGGATAATTTCAACCGCCCTTTTCCATAGCCTTTCCGATTCTGTTATATTCATGGTTTTTTCAGATCGAGATACTTTTCATCATCAGTCAGTGATTTAAGGTATCCCTCATTTCTTATTATGTGAGAATTAAGAGCCATAAGCTGAGGTTCCTTCTCCAGAAGGTCCAGGATTTCCTGTGTCAAAAAGATCTCCTCTTCCCTATAAAGCCGGTTAAATATCTCCTCCAGAAACCTGAGGTCTGCCTGTTCATCCAGAGTCCACCTGTGATGAGACAGTCCTTTGAATTTATTGAGTCTTCCGGTCCTGTATTTTTCCGGATGCTTTTCCATATAAGGCCCTACGTGCTCTCTTTCTGAAGGCAGACTGGCGTTCTTCCATGTATTTTTCAGGACCGGATATGAGAATATAACGCAGTCAAGTCCATCAGGAAACTCATTGCCAAGACCATAGAGATCGTAATTTCCTTCAAAATACCCTGCTACGACTTCATCAACAACACAGGGATCAATGAGGGGGCAGTCAGATGTTATTCTTACAATATGGTCCACGCTGAACTTTGTGGCAGCCTGATAATAACGGTCAAGAACATCCTGCTCGCTTCCCCGGAAACAGGTTACTTTATAGTCTCTGCAGAATTCTTCTATCACCGAATCTTCGTTGTTTATGGTAGTAGCGATGATTATTTCGTCAATATTTTTTGAATAGCCGAGCCTGTTGATAACATGCCAGAGAGCCGGCTTTCCGGCCAGAGGTTTCATTATTTTTTCAGGCAGACGGGTAGAACCCATACGGGCCTGAATTATGGCAGATACTTTTTCATTCGACTGATTTAGCACTCGATATCCTTCCAGAGGATCAGTTCATGTGATTTGATATTACGGGATGATCTCTTTCCTATCACTGTCTCCATCTCTCCTGGTGACAGACCACTGGCATGTCGTACGAGCTTCAGCATTTCTTCTTTCATGACCGTGCCTCTCGGAATATCAGCTGAGGCATAAATGCTCCTCCTCGCCCCGAATCTTTCTCCCATTTCATCTTCTACAGGCCTTTTGATTCCATCCCCGAGGGCTTTTTCAAGGTTTCTGGTCTCTTCCACCATTTTCTTGAACTCATCCGGTTCCAGCGCATAGGGGTGGTCAGGCCCCTTCAGTTCTCTGCTCAGCGTTATATGTTTTTCAATTATGGAGCCTCCCAATGATACCGCGGCAAGTGGGACTGTCCAGCCGGGCGTGTGGTCTGAGTAACCAACAGGAAGGCCAAATGCTTGTGACATGGTTACCATAGCCCGTATATTTGAATGCTCAAACCGTGGCGGGTACAATGAGGCGCAATGGAGGACCGCTATCTCTTTAACACCCTCTGACCTGATAAGATGAATTGCCCGCTCCACTTCTCCAAGATATGCTGCCCCCGTAGAGATAATCATCGGCTTCTGATAGTGAGCGACCTGTTTTAACAGTGGTTCATTTGTAAGATCTCCTGAGGCGATCTTAAATGCGGGCACATGAATGGAATCAAGCAGGGCAGCCCTGCCGCTGTCAAAGGGGGCTGATATAAACAGTATCCCCTGTGTATCAGCATACTCCTTAAGCTGTGCGTGCCATTCTTCCGGAAGGGTCAAGCGCTCTATAACGGGATATGCAGGGTGAGGAACCCACGTTCCATTATCTGCCTTATAGGGATTAAAGAGACCTTCAGCAGTAAAGGATTGAAACTTTACCGCCTCTGCTCCTGCCTCCCTGGATGCTGCGATGAGCTCCTTAGCCCTTTCGATGCTCCCGTCATGATTAGACCCGATCTCAGCAATAAAAAAGGCCGGCTCTCCCTTACCAACAGCTCTACTGTCTATATGTATCTTCTCCATCTCTTACCTGCTCAACACCTTGAGCGTTTTATCTTCCATTGGAAGCAAAACCCTTTCTCCACTATTTCTGTCTGATTGATGAACAGCAAGGGCGATTTCAAGGGCAGCCCTGCCGTCTTCTGCTGTGCTCATGTTGCTGGCTCTTCCCTCTATAGCGTCAAGAAGATTGTTCGCCGCCTCTGTCCAGATGTTTTTTGATTTATCAGCAACAACCTCTTGCCTCTGGAGCTCAATAAGCCCGCTCTCTGTAGGGCTTTCTCTCGCGCAATAAACCTCAAGCAGTCTGTTTCCGATCTTTATCCTGCCTTCAGAGCCAATGATGTCAAATTCAAAAATGAAATACCCCTTGCTGTCGCCATGCACTGTCGCGTAGAGTCCGCTTTTGAAATATATCAGCGCGTATCCGCCGACATCCCGGGTTATCAGCTGGTCCGCTGAATCAAAGGCATTGTGATGGGAAATAGAGGAATTATCCTCCAGGTGCCCTTCTACCCAATCTGCGTCTCCAAAAAAATACCTGAGTACATCAAAGGCATGGGTACCTGTATGAAGCATGCTGCCGCTAAAGTGGCATACAGCTGAAATCGGCTCGCCGATTGCGCCCTCTGCTATCAACTTCTTTGCCCGTTGATAGTCCGGATCCCATCTTCTCATGTGAGATACAATGATTTCAGCACCATACTGATCAGACAAGCTCACCATCTCATCAGCCTCTCTTAATGATGCTGCAAAGGCTTTTTCACACCAGATACCTTTTACTCCGGCCCTGATGCAGTCACAGACCATTCGGTATCTCTCATTCGCGTAGGCGCAAATGCTCACGATATCCGGCTTCTCTTTTTTAAGCATTTCTTCATAGTCATGGTACAGATTCTCAACATGGTACTGCTGCGCAAAATCATGAAGCCTGTCTGACCTGCAATCAGCTGCAGCCGATATTTCTACTCTCTCGCAGGCCTGGTATGCTCCGGCATGAGAGCAGGGCTTTTCCGGTATGAGTGGGTCGTTGTCAAGAAGCCAGGCTACTCTGCCACAGCCGATTACTGCAGCTCTGTATCTTTTACTGCTCATTTTCCGCTCTTACAGGAGCAAAGCTTCAGGGCCTTTGAAAACTCATCTATGACTCGCTCTCTATCGGGCCTCTCAAGGAGCGTGTGCATTGGCAGTGAAATTGCCCTCTCGAAATACTCTTCTCCATGGGGGCACAGCCCTTCCCTGTAACCCATCTGTTTATAGTAGGGGAATAAATAGACCGGGATATAATGGACCTGAACACCAATGCCCTGGTCTCTTAAATGTCTGAAAACCTGGTCCCTCATTCCATTCCTTAATTGAAGGACATACAGATGCCTGCTGTGATTACCCTGACTATCCGGGGGGAGGATTACCCTGTCTTCCATCTCCATAAAGGCAGTATTGTATTCTTTTGCAATATCCTCTCTTTTTTCCAGAAACCTGTCGAGTTTTGCCAGCTGGCTTATTCCGAGGGCGCATTGAAGGTCATTCAGCCTGTAGTTATAGCCAAGAACCTGCATTTCATAATAATAGTCCTCATGGTGCGCAGTGAACCCGGAATTGTCTTTCGTGATACCATGAGTCCTGAGCATCAACAGCCGCTCATACAGTTCTGGGTCATTGGTTGTTATCATTCCCCCCTCTGCTGTTGTCATATTTTTCAGGGGGTGGAAACTGAATACCGTCATATCTGAATAGCTACAGCTGCCGACTTTCTCACCCGAAGCATATCTCGCGCCATGAGCGTGGCAGGCGTCTTCTATAATAATCAGTTCGTTCTCATCTGCGATCTTTTTGATTGCCTC
>CAMYND010000024.1 GCA_947259645.1 Thermodesulfovibrionia bacterium
ACCGCAGGCTGTAATTTAAGGATATCAGCAGGCTTTCTGAATAACATAAGGTTATTCATTTCCAGGTAATTGATGTATTCCTCGTTCATTGTTCCCGAAAAGAACAGAAACGAGTTCTTATAAAGCGTCTCCAGATTTTTGTATAGTTCAATCCCGTTCATGAACGGCATCTCGATGTCAGATATCACAACATCGAAATGATGCCCGGCACACTTTGAGAGAGCATCAAGTCCGTTAATGGCTGTATAGACAATCCCCTCTTCGTGAAGGACTATAGATAGCATTTCCCTGATAGCCTCACTATCATCCACGACAAGAATGCTCTTGATACTATCAAACCCTGTAACAGATCTCTCACCAGACCCGGGGCTCTGCCTGCCCGGAAATAGCGCGGTATTTATTGCTTCCATGCTGACTGCGCCTCCCATGATTTCTTATTCCAGATTTATCTTCCGTCTTATTGTTACGTCTAAACAATAAACGCATTCAGGGAATCCGGGGGATATGAAAGTATCTGATAACCCTCATAGATCATCTCCCCCGGCCTGCTGCTGAACCCTGACTACTTTGTTTTGCCCTTCTTCATGGAATAGTTGATTGTCTTTGCATCCTTTTTCTTTTTCTTCTCTGGCTGGGATTTAGGTTTTTCAAAGTTTTTTTTCATCGCGTTCCTCCTTTTCTGAAATTACCGGGAATTTATCAATTCCCAGTTGTCCTGGTATTGTTCCTCATAGAAGAAATGCTTCACCTGTTTCTTACTCTTTCCGTATGCATGAGCGGGAGCAATTTTCTTGCGATTTTTTTGCAATAACCTTTTTTTCCTCTTTTCTTTTTGGTAGATTATTCCTTCAATCATTTCATCACCTCACGGTATGGTTATGCGTTGTCTTTCATGTTCACCCAGACATACTACCCGCGATCTTCTTCGTATTTTTCATCAGGATAGTTTTCTTCTTCCGGATCAGGCAGGTCTTCTCCTTCCTGATCATATTCTTCTAGCAGTTCTTCACCTTCCTGATCATATTCTTCCAGCAGTTCTTGCTTTTCATCATCCATTTCATCTTCCGTGTCTCCATGAAGCAACTCTTCTGCAGCCTCCTCTTCAGTAGCAGCGAACAGGCTGTCTGATCCGGAGAAGAATATTCCCCCGACAAACAGGACTGCCATCAGCAAAGCCAAAACTTTCTTCATAATACGAACCTCCCATTTGTGTGCCTCATTCAAGACACTCTGTTAACAGTTAATACAACTCATATCAAAGATCGTGCCAGATTCAAATAAAGAGAAATATACATATAAATCAAGTAGTTTCACATCAGACCACAGGCATTTACTTTTTATGCACGATGTTTCTATACTAAAAGTGTCATTTTGTCGTATTAGTTTCTTATTTCGTTATAAATGAGGTCATATTGTCATAGTTTTTTACTGTTTTCAGGGGCGATACAATTATGGTTAAACAGGACCGGAAGCTGAATGCTACCATCCTCTTTGCCGGTGAACAGGGAGACAGGAGATGGGATCCTTTGAACTCGTATTTAAAGAGAAAGGGAGCGCATATCATATGCACATATTCTTCAAGAGAAACATACGACATGCTGAAAAAAACTCCGGTAAACATCATAATCGCGGACTATGATCATTCTGATATTAAGGCTCTTGCCTTTCTGAGAAAGGCAAAGCGGATAAAAACGCATATTGAACTGATATTTCTCTCGGAAAAGGCGAGTTTATCAAAAGCTATAGAGGCCATGAGAGAAGGAGCATATGATTTTTATGAATTTCCTGCTAACACGAGATTAATACTCGCGGTAATAGAGAAGGCCATTGAAAAGCAGACTCTCTCGATTGAAAAAACAGAGCTCGAGCAAAAGGTTAAGGACAAATTCGATTCCGGAAAGATCATCGGCAGGAGCAGGGCCATGCAGCATGTCCTTGACATTGTGGGCTCGATATCCGCAAAAAATGTTGCTGTCCTTCTCACAGGAGAAACCGGCTCGGGAAAAGAGATTATTGCCAAAGCGATACATTACAACAGCCCCCGCTCTGCTCAACCATTTATAGGCATCAACTGCGCAGCACTGAGTGAAGGAGTTCTTGAGTCAGAGCTCTTCGGCCATGAAAAGGGCTCTTTTACCGGCGCGGTTTCCAGAAGAATAGGAAGGTTTGAACTTGCTGACGGAGGGACTGTGTTTCTTGATGAAGTCGGTGACCTGCCGTCCAGTATGCAGGTAAAACTTCTCAGAGTATTGCAGGAGAAGTCCTTTGAAAGGGTCGGAGGCAATGACCAGATAAAAGTGGATGTCAGGGTAATAGCAGCAACCCATAGAAATTTATATCAGCTTATCGATGAGGGGAAATTCAGGAAAGATCTTTTCTACCGTTTAAATGTTGTACACATTGAACTCCCCCCCTTGAGAGACAGGAAAGACGATATACCCCGTCTCGTAAGTTCATTTATTGAGAAGTTCAATGATGAAAAGGATTACGGTATAAAGGGCGTTTCCCGGGAAGCAATGCAGATTCTATTGAATTACAAATGGCCGGGAAACGTCAGAGAACTTGAAAACGCGATCGAGTCAGCTATGGCACTCTCGACTACTGAGGTCATCGAGTCTAAATACCTTCCATCATTCCTCCTCGTAACCAAGCCTCAGGACATTGACTTCTATCAAATCTCTCAAAACCTCACTCTGCAGGAACTGGAGGAAGAAATTATCTCACAGACTCTGGCAAAGACAGGCGGCAACAAGACAAAGGCCGCGAAGCTCCTTGGTATTTCCGTTAGAACGCTCCAGAGGAAAGTCAAGAACAAATAGTGCTTTTTTACCGCTCAATTGTATAGAACATGTCGCCGCTGCTTTCGATCCCGTATTCTGTCTGAACCTGCAGCTGCTTTGTCAGGTCATAACGGAGCCGGATAGTGCTTACAGGTTCGAACAGGCCGATCCCATAACTGAGATACAGCCTTGGCGACAGGTATTTGCCTATAAAGAGCGTTGCCTGTTCAGGAGCATCACCTTTTTCAATTTCAACATCCTCAATCCCGAATGCTGCCCCGATTTTCTTTGCAACAAATCCACCGGCGCTCAGACCGGCCGAGAGCGCTGCCCCGTACAGCTGGTTCCCTTCAGAGCCGGACAACTGCTTCATGGGCCGACCGAACAGAATGTATGAGAGAGCGTCCGATTCATCCATGGCGGGAGAAGAGTAGACTTGCAGCTCAGGGGCCCTGAGCGTACCCTGAATATTTACACCGGCGGTCACATCTTTTACCTTTCTAAATGCCCTTATATCAAGTCCGGGATCATCCATGATCCCGGCAAATACCAGGCGGCCATTATCGATTGCAAGGTCCTGACCGTATGCCCTGTATTGGCCCTCAACTATCTGAAATTCACCCCGTCCCTGGGTCACCATACCAGGCTGCTCAGTCAAATCAATGCCTCCCGTTACCCTGCTGGTAAGTCCGAAACCCTTGAAGGTGACCTTGTCACCAAGGGACAGCTTAAGCCTGCCGGTAACTGACCACCCAGCCTTTTGTTCAGCCACCGGCATGTCTACTACTGTTACATCTTTTGAAGGTAAAACAGCACCGGATATGTCCGGCGGCTCAACTCTGGCCTCGGGGATGATCAGCGAGCCTGAAAAATCAATACTGTTCTCCCGGACCTTCAGGTTAATATCAGGTGAGACAAGTATCCATGCTCCGGGCACCTTAACAGCTTCGAAGTTTTCACCCTGAACCTGTATATCAGCTGAAGGCCCTTTCTCTCTGTGCAGATCTACTGTTCCCTGAATAGCAGCATACCCGCTTCCGGATGAGAGTTTTCCCTTGATGTTCAACACCCCACTTTCATTGCCCGTAACTGTCAAGTAAATGTCCCTCAACTGAATGCCGAGGTCAGGAATTTCGATGTTTCCGTCCTTCATGATCGTTTCTCCTGTTACAACTGTCTCCGCAAGTGTTCCGGAAATGCTGATCTGTGCCGCAGCTGAGCCGGAAGCTTTGGGTATCTGCTCAATGAAGACCGGCACCAGATCAAGGTTGTTCAGGTCTGCTGTGAAATTTCCCACGATGCGCTGGCTGGCCGGCTCTGTTATCCCCGGTATAAAACCCGGAAGAGTGATTGCCCCTTTAATGTGTCCCCTCTCAGGTAATAACAACTCAATGTCTGCATCAAGCGCGCTCTTGTCAAGATTAAAGTCTATCCTTGATTCTCCAAGTGATATATCTACGGGTTTATCATTTCCCTGATAGGACAGTTTCCCGCCGGGCATTGTGAGAGAACCTTTCCCCGACAACACGCCCTCAGGCAGATAAGCAAAGTCTCCTGTTCCGTGAATGAACCCTTCTGCTTCAACAGCGCGGGGAAGCTGGGATTTAAGCGCTGACAAGGGGAGGTTGTTTACTGTTATCCTCCCTTCGGCACCCTTTGCTCCGGTCCATGACGCCTGGAGACAGAGATCAGTAGTGCTGCTGACAAGACAGAGCGGTTCCGCAGCGGCTCTCTCTCTTGAGAGAGAAACAGATACAGGCTCCCTCAAAGACCAGGTGCCGGCTCTGCCTGCTTCAAGTAGAAGTTCTGTTAACAGCCCGCTCCATGTTTTGTCCTTATACCCTCCCGTCATTGCCAGGGCCATGGTTTGAGTGTCCATACCAGCCTTCATTGCAATTGAATGGGAGGCAACCATACCGCTGCTGTTCAATGTTATCGTATTGAATTTCTGACCTCCTGCAGAGAGGTTTTTGGCGTTTATATCCACTCGCGACGCTCGTTCATCCTTCATATCGAGATCAACAAAAACCTTGACGCTCTCCGCGGTGTACGTATCGAATGCCAGAGATGTGCCGCTGATATCCCCTTTAATGACGGGGTGTGACCTGCTGCCAGTCACAGAACCGGTCCCCTGAATGACTCCCTGTAACCCGGGAGCAAAATCTCCTGCATCAAGTATGCGTGAGTCCCACTTCAATGACCACGAATCAGCAACCGTTCCCGACGCTGAGAATAGTGATTTACTGGATCTGATTTCCAGTCCGGAGAATGCTATGACATCTTCAGACAGGGACAGCTCAGCACGTACATCCAGCGGCCTGTTTCTCAGGCTCCCCTGAGCGCTGACATGAGATGGGTTTACGGTCAGCACGCCCTTTTCATAGTGCCCTGATGACTGCACAGCAACCTTCAGTGCTCCCTGCCATTTCGGCCACTGTGCTCCGGGGTTGAGCCGTTCTGAATCGATCTTTACAACCCAGCGCATCTCAGGTTTCCAGCTCAGAGAACCGCTGCCTTTCAATTCACCCTCGAGGAGATGAACAGAAAAGGAAGATATGTCTCCATGCTTCATCGACCCGGAGCCGGTGACCGTCCCGGAAAGATCAAGCTCAGGCCATGTTTTGTTGAGTTTCGCAGGATTAAGTTTTTTAAATGATACGTCTCCCTCCCAGCCCGGGTCTGTTAACAGATTGCTGATAGTCATATCCATGCTCAAAGGAGATGGACGTGTCAGGTCCTGCAGTACCCTCAGATGCTTGAGAGTGCCGGCAACTTCTCCCTGCCCTGAGATCTCTTCAAAGTCAGTCAGGCGAAGCGCCCATGATGCGGTGATCCTTAGCGGATAGTCACCACGGGGGTCAATGTCACCGTTCGCGGTCAGGCTGAGTTCCGGCATTTCCATATCCAGCTGCCTGATACTGACTCCCGTATCGTCAACCCGTGCCTGCATTGAGATACGGTGTATCGTTACAAAATCCCCCGCGCCCTTCTCCGTAATAACTATGTTGCTTATGTCAGCTTGGTCAAGTATGATCTTCAGCGGAACATTGAGCTCGGGAAGTGAAGAAGCCGCTTCACCATCACTGTCTTGTCCGGGGGGCAGCGTTATTCTGACACCATCTGCCTTCAGGCTGGATATTCGGGCTTCCAAGTGCATGAGTCGGGCCGGATCCCAGTCAAGGGAAAGGTCATCTACCTCAAAAGATTGTTGGTCCGCTTTATACTGTATACCATGAATCTTAAAAGGGCCGGAAAGCCTGCCCTGGGCAGAGTTTATGGATAAACCGGAAACAGAATGTACTGCCCTCGTTACAAGCCATTGTAATCCTGCCTCAGTATACAGGAGGAATGTTATTCCTGTAAGAATTAACAGGGCAATGAATATGCCGGCCATGAGTATTTTCCGTCTCATAGATCAGGCCCCACAACTAAATGAATGCGCCAGTCCTTGTCTGATCCTGACAGCGGGAAGGCCAGGTCAACTCTCACCGGTCCCACCGGAGACTGCCAGCGAACACCAAATCCTGCTCCTGACTCAATGGGGTCTGATATTGAATCAATTGCATTCCCCGCATCGTAGAACAGGGCAGCGCTCCAGTCCCCTGAAACGTTCTGCTCATACTCAATGCTCCCGGCAATGAGATGCCTGCCGCCGACAACATCACCGCTTTCATCTTCCGGGCCGAGTGAATTGTACGCATAACCGCGCACGCTTTGATCTCCCCCGGCAAAGAACCGGACTGATGCAGGCAGTTCTGAAAACTCACTTACTACGGAAACTCCTCCTTCGGCACGCATAATGATTCTACTGCCTGCCCACAGTCGCCGTATGTATTTCATTTGTGAGCGAATTTGGAGGAAAGAGTTGTCTGACAGTATTGATTCATGGGCGCCCCTGGCGTCAAGAAATATCCTGAGCCCGCGTTTTGTCTGAACAGGATTATCAGACCAGACCTTTGTCCAGCCAATTCCCGGAATGAGAAGGGTGGAACGTCCCTCATCTCCGGCAATAGTAAAGAGCTCCTCTTCATAGTCAAGGGATAGGGACTCCTTCCAGCCCGCCCTCACGTGATTAAAACGAATGCCTCCAAACAATTTCTCACTGAAGCTTGTCTGCGTGTCTTCCCGTGAATATCCGGCTGTAAAGGCAAGACTGTCTGTTCGGGGGTCTCTGAGAGGAACAGTATACTCCCCGACAATACCTGATTTGATTTCTGATACCTTTAGTGTAATGCCGAACCGGTGACCGGTATCGTTTATTCTGCTTATCTCCCAGCCGGCTGTTCCCCTGAGTCCGGTGTCTGTTCCATAACCCAGACCAAATTTATATTTATGCCGCCTGCGTGGAACGAGATTAACCTCGATGGGCACTTCGATCTCTTCCGGGCTCCCAGCCCGGGGAGCTATCTCCACTGACTCAAAATAGTCACTATTGTTCAGGGCGCTCTGGAAATCAAGGATCTTCGATACGAGATACGGTTCACCCTGTCTGAAGGGCATGAAACGGTCCAGAAATTCCTGACTTAATCCGTTCTGCGCAAAGGTAACTTTACCGAAACGATATTGAGGCCCCGTATCAAAATGTATGATGATATTTGAGACTGCCTGCCCTGCATGCACCTCAACAGTGCTCTTCAGCATTTTGGCCCCCAGGAATCCGAAATTCATTGCTGTATCGTGAAGGAGGCGTTTGGCCTTTTCATAGTCTGGATGGTTCAGAACAGCATTTTTTCTGACCGGGAAACTGCCTGCAAGCTTCTTGAACCGTTCATGGTCCCTGCCAGGGCCAGTAATCAATAATTCTACATTGTCAATAATGACCGGATTACCGGGTGTAATACTGTATACAGCGTTCCAGCCTGACTCTTTACGCACAAGATCCGCCTTAATATCGGGCCCGTAATATCCAAATGGCTGAAGTGCCACCCTGATTTCATCTGGAGCCTGTTTGTGGAGTTTCCACAGCTGGTTCTCTGTCAGGTCGGGATGGTTCTTCTGATACTCAATACTTAACAGTGCGCGGACGTTTTCTTTCAGTTCCCCTTCAATGCCTTCTATTACAACGCTGACATTCAATGCCGCCTCTGCAGGCTGAATGTAAAAGACAGCGATGATAAGCGCAAGACCATGATGAATGATTTTTTTTATCATCTTGTTTTCCACGTATTAATAAATCCGGTTATTGCGGCCTTCTGCAGGACGTTCCCATGAATACAGTAATGTTAATGCAACTTTCCGGCAGAGTCAATCGTTCCCGTCTTTCACAGCCACAGTTTGACATTTCACCTGCATATCCATAGATTACAGGGGATGAAAAGTAATAACTCCTCTCATGACCATCCCGGGATAGTTCACGAGTGCATTGAGCGCTCTGTTGAGCTCCTGAAGAATAATTCCGGAGCTCACGGAATACATGCCGCGTCACGCTCAAAAAAAGCTGAAGGAAGAAATTACGCAAGTGTCTTTGGCAGGGATGCCGCAATCTGCTCTTTTGGAATGATTGCTTCAGGCGACTCAGGGTTAATCAGGAGCGCGAGGGACAGTTTACTGACCCTTGCAAAATACCAGGCCCCGAACGGGCAGATACCAAAGTATGTCAAACCTGAAATCGAGGAGGCAGATTTCTGGTATGCCGGATGTATTGACGCAACATTATGGTGGCTGATTGCCGTTGATTTTTATGATCGCTCTTTCCCTGATAAAAAGTTTAAAAGGCGCCTTGAGAAAAAAATAGACCTTGCCGTTTACTGGCTACGCTGCCAGGAGCATCAGAGCCTCTACCTTCTTCAGCAGAATGAGGCGAGCGACTGGGCTGACATCATGCCCAGATCAGGGTTTGTGCTCTACAGCAACGCACTGTGGTACCACGTTAAAAAAATCTATGATATCCCTCACCTGAAGAAGACACGTCAATATTTCAGGTATATTTTCTACCCTTTTGACAAGCCGGCCACTGACAACCGGCGGGCCCGTATTCTCGCGCACTATGTAAGGCAAACTGAAAAAATAAACATGTTCTACCTGAGCTTTGTTAACCTCTCGTTCTGGGGGACTGATATCGATGTGTACGGCAATATCTTGAGCATGCTCCTGGGCCTTTCACCGGATGTAAAATCAACAGCGCGGGTCAATGAGCTTATCTCACTGAAAGCACAGGAGCCGCATCCTGTAAAATCTGTCGTCTTTCCAATCCGGCAAAACAGTCAACTCTGGCGCACCTACATGGAACGTCATGAGCAGAATTATCCATATCAATACCACAACGGCGGAATATGGCCCTATGTTTCCGGATTCTGGATAGTACTTCTCTGCCGGCTCAACAAAAATAAGCTTGCCATGAAGGAGCTTGAGAGATACGCCCAGGTAAACAGCATAAATAACTGGGAGTTCAATGAATGGTTTCACGGGAAAACCGGCAAGCCAATGGGCATGGCCGGTCAGTCCTGGAACGCTGCGATGTTTTTATTTGCTTATCATTACCTGAACGGCCGTATTAAAATCTTTTAATCAAACGCTGCCAGGTAATGCAGACAGCAAGAAAGCGATACTCGCATCATTGCTTATAGAAGGGCCCTGTGGTAAGGTATTTTGAGGGTCAGACCAGCCTCATGAGCAACACGGAAAATTGCTCTTTTTCTGAAATAAATGCATGTTCTATCATGCACAAATCTTAGAATTGAAGGAGGACATATGATAACAAAGATTCTCGTTGCCATTGATGGATCCAAAATCTCACAAAAAATTGTTAAATACTCAATCGATCTCGCAAAGCAGACCGGTGCATCCATTGTCCTGCTCACTGTTATTGATGACAGCGGCCTTATTTCCCAGTCTGTGCCGGCCAATCTTTCACCCTCGAAAGTTATAGAACCGTTATCCCATTATTTAAATCGAGCTGCTGAAAAGTTTATTAACCAGGCAAAAAGTCTCTGCTCAAAAAGCAAAATCTCCTGTGAAAGCCGTATTCGACAGGGGCATCCGGTTAAAGAAATATTACTGGAAGCCAGGAAGTCTAAAGTGGATATCATCGTGCTTGGATCGCTCGGGAAAAGCGCCCTGGAGTCAGCTGTTCTCGGAAGCGTTACCTATGGGGTGATGCATAATAATACTAAATACCCGGTGCTTGTAATAAGAAAATAAGAGGTGTATCCTGTCCTCTGCTGTCAAGGCCGGGATCCAGCACCTGTCTGCTCTCGTGCCCGGCTTCTTTTCAAATGAAATCCCAATGGATCATGATTTTAAAATACCCTAGGCATTTGAATCCTTCGGCCCGGGAGGTTTGTTGCTGTCATCCTGAGACTGCAAAGGGACAGGCAAAGGCGAGCGAATATGAAGGTCTCTCTGGGGAAAAGGAATTTCCACTCCTGTTTCCCTGAATTTCCGGACAATTGCGCAGTTAATGTCTGAACGAATGCGGTAATAGTCTTCGGGGTCACGAATCCAGACGCCAAGAAACATGTTCCATGATGAGTCCCCGAACTCACGCAGCCGTACAACAGGCGCGGGGCTTTTCAGCACATCTTTGTTTTCGTTAGCGACATCGTTGAGGGCATTCAGTACAGTGTCAAGATTTGAGGCGTATGAGACCCCTACGGTGATATCCACACGGACTTTTTTATCACCATGAGACCAGTTGATGACCTGGGCCGACACGAATTCAGAGTTGGGAACGATAATTGATATATTACTGAGGGACCTGATTATGGTTGATCTCATTTTAATTTCCACAACATCTCCTTCTGTAGCCCCGACAGTTACCCGATCCCCTATCTTTATGGGACGCTCAAAAAGGAGGATCAAGCCGGATATAAAATTCGAGGTAATGTTCTGAAGGCCAAAACCTATACCGACTGACAGGAAACCGAAAACAACAACAAGCCCGCTGAAATCAATCCCAATAAACTGGAAGGAAAAAGCCGCGCTCGCCACAAGAAACGCGTAATAAAAGACGCGGGATGCATTGTATATAATGCTCTCTTCAAGATGTAAGCGGGGAAGGACCCTTGAGCGGAGCAGTCGTGTGAGATAGCCGGATAAAATCATAAGGAAGGTGAATGTCGCGAAAAAAATGACTAACGACATTATAGTAACCGGTGTCTGGTTCAGCGTGAAGAGCCTGAACTGCATCAGTCCCTTTATCATCTGAAGAATATCATCAATTTGCACACTACTCCTCCCTATAAAGACTTAGAGTAATCTGCCTGGCGGCTGTGATTACGAAAGGCTGCCAGGGCAGCAGAGACTATCAGTATCCCGTTTCCTAATACTTAAAAAAAGGAAGGGAGCTGATTATCTTAAAACCTGATCGTCAGCATTTTAAACAGGGGCCGGACAGTAATTTCATCCGGAGAAAGGCTGTTACTGCCGTCCTTGTCAAGGCCTATGAATGCTTTTTCTAAATTTGAATGTTTCTCCGCATAATCTGAGAATTCAAAAAAAGTGATTCTTTTATCTTTGTCTCTATCGATTCGTTGAAACAGTTCCTGGTGTTTTTCCGTTTCTAACACGCCATCAATGCTCAGCCACTCTTCGTTAGACACCGCGTTGTTATTGTTATTATCAATTTCTTCAAAGACATACTCTTTCATGTCTTTCGAAAATTCCTTCTTGTTAATTTTTCCATCCGCATTTTCATCAATACTTTTAAATAACTCATGTACAGCATCGCTTTTAGAAACGCCCGCAGATAACAATAGCAGAGCCGCAATAAAAACTATCCACATGTATTGAATTCGTCCTTTCATTCAATCCTCACGATTCAGTTTATGAGTAAATAATACCACATTACTTGCGGCATTTATCAGGGCAATTCATATAAGATAACAAAAGATGCAACCCGACTCAATTGCCGGTTCAGCATTTTTCTGTTACAATTAATCGAGTCTTCAGATGCTATTTTTTATCAATCAGTAGCGGAGAAATATAGTTTTCTGGATTGAGTGAGGCTGTGCGAGCAGGGTGGTCGAACTCGTATAGAAGTAGAGTGGCAATATTGACGTCGTTTTAATGACAAATGAGGGTTTATTGATGGATCTTCCCGCGCCTCCCAATTTACATGCAATGGCAGTGATTGTTGTCACAGTTCTTGCGCTTATTTTATTTACTCGCAAAAAAATACCGCTCGAATCATCCAGTTTCATGGTTCTTATTGGTCTGGCCGTGGGGTTTGAGCTTTTTCCTTTCCAGTCAGAGGGTAAAGCCTTACGCGCCGTGGATTTTTTCCATGGGTTCGGGCATGAGGCGCTGGTTGCAGTATGTGCCCTGATGATAGCCGGTCAGGGTATTTCACGGACCGGGGCACTTGAACCCGTGGTCAGGGCATTAGTCCGCTTATGGAAGATCAGTCCCGGTTTGTCCCTGTTGTTAACGCTCCTTATCAGTGCCTTTATCAGTGCTTTTATCAACAATGTTCCTGTTGTCGTGCTGTTTCTTCCTATCCTGATAAGTATCTCAATCAAAACCGATACGAAGGCCTCGTCGGTTCTAATGCCCATGGGGTTCGCTACCCTGCTGGGCGGTACCTGCACCACTATTGGCACGTCCACAAACCTGCTCGTCGTCTCTGTTGCTGCGGAAATGGGTTTGAAACGGCTTGAGATGTTTGATTTTCTGGTGCCTGCAGTAGTGGCCGGGAGCGTTGGGATTACCTATCTCTGGCTTGTGGCGCCCCGCATTATTCCCGACAGGAAACTGGCTTTGACGGACACGTCTCCACGGGTGTTCACTGCCCATCTGGAGATATTGGAAGGGAGCCCTGTTGAGGGGAAAACGCTTAGTGAGGCCCGAAAGAAAGTTGACGGTGCCATGAAGGTCTCGAGTATCGAGCGGGGCCCCAACAACTTCATGATTCCATTGCCCAGCGTGGTGCTTAAGGCCGGCGATCACCTCATTGTGCGTGATACTCCCGATCACCTCAAAGAGTTCGAAAAAGTGCTTGAGGGAACGCTCTATCAGGATGATGAGAGAGGGGAGAATCCAATTAATGATGAACACCCTCTTAAAGCCGAGGACCAACAGATCGCGGAAATTGTAGTCATAGAGGGATCGTTTCTTCATGGCAATACTATCAGAAATTTACGATTCTTAGACCGTTATGGAATTATTATTCTGGCCATCAGCAGGGCCGGAAAGCAACTGGAAAAAGTATACAATGAAATCGGCGATATCCGGCTGATGTCTGGTGACATCCTTCTGGTTCAGGGACCCACGGAACAGGTTGCCGGTCTCAAAAAGGAAAAGGACTTCCTGGTGCTTGATGCCACCACAGATCTGCCCATCTCCAAAAAGGCCCCGATAGCGCTGATCATTATGTCAGGGATCGTGGTAACGGCAGCCCTGGGGATACTCCCGATTGCTGTCAGTGCGTCATTCGGTGCACTTTTAATGATTCTCTTCGGATGTCTCGGGTGGAAAGATGCCACAAGTGCTCTCAGTGTGCAGGTCATCCTGATAGTAGTCGCCAGTCTTGCCCTTGGGGTTGCATTGCTGAAAACCGGGGGGGCGGATTATCTTGCTCAGCTTTTTATGTCCCTGGTCGGTAGTAATTCACCAACCTTTGTAATCAGCGGGCTTATCCTTGTGATGGGAATCCTCACCAACATTGTCTCAAACAACGCTGCAGCGGTTATCGGCACCCCTATTGCCATTTCCATTGCCGCTCAAATGGGGCAACCTGCCGAGCCGTTTGTGCTTGCCGTATTATTTGGCGCGAATCTGAGTTATGCAACCCCCATGGCCTACAAAACAAATCTGCTCATCATGAATGCAGGGGAATACACCTTCAACGATTTCCTTAAGGTCGGGATTCCACTGGTTTTAATATTGTGGTTGTCATATTCCTGGCTGCTTCCGACTATGTACGGTATAGAATAAATCTCTCTCAGCTCTCAGCTCTCAGCAATCAGCAATCAGCTTTCAGCTTTCAGCTCAAGAAAAGATAATTATCGAACTCAGAGATAATTAGTATTTATTATGAGAGAATGAGCATGATAAAAAGCTTGACTATCACCTGAAAACAGTATATAAGTTTATGTATTCAATACTATTTCAAATATATTTTCCATTATGGAGGGAATGATGGCGGTTGCTTTGACAAATGAAGAATCAAAAAACATAAATGCCTACTGGCGAGCTGCCAACTATCTTTCAGTAGGTCAAATTTATCTATTCGCAAATCCTTTATTGAAGGAACCTCTGAAGCTGGAGCATGTGAAGCCGAGACTGCTCGGCCACTGGGGAACAACTCCGGGACTTAATTTTATCTATGTGCATCTCAATCGCGTTATAAAGAAAAATGACCTGAATATGATATATATATGCGGTCCCGGACACGGGGGGCCCGGTATGGTGGCCAATACATATCTTGAAGGCACGTACAGCGAAGTATATCCGAACATTTCTCAGGACGAAGACGGGATGAGAAGACTGTTCAGGCAGTTCTCTTTTCCAGGCGGAATACCGAGCCACGCGGCCCCTGAAACTCCCGGCTCCATCCATGAAGGAGGAGAGCTTGGCTACGCGGTTTCACATGCCTATGGAGCGGCCTTTGACAATCCTGATTTGATTGTCGCATGCGTAGTCGGTGACGGCGAAGCTGAGACCGGTCCTCTTGCCGCCTCGTGGCATTCCAACAAATTTCTTAATCCGATACACGACGGAGCGGTACTGCCAATTCTTCATCTGAACGGCTACAAGATTGCCAATCCGACACTGCTTGCGAGGATAAGCAGAAAAGAGATTGAAAATCTTTTTACGGGATATGGCTATAAGCCATATTTTGTCGAAGGTTCAGAGCCTGATACAATGCATCAGTTAATGGCGAAAACAATGGATAAAATAATCAGTGAGATCCGGTCAATACAGAAAAAAGCGAGAAAAAACGGAAACACGAAACGCCCTCAATGGCCTATGATAATTTTACGCACCCCAAAAGGCTGGACCGGCCCTAAGGAAGTGGACGGCAAAAAGACTGAAGACTTCTGGAGGTCTCACCAGGTGCCTTTCTCCGAGATGGTGGACAGGCCTGACCACGTAGCGCTTCTTGAGGACTGGATGAAGAGTTATAAGCCTGAAGAGTTATTTGATGAAAACGGTACGTTTAAAAAGAAACTGGCAGAGCTTGCACCAAAGCATAACTACCGCATGGGCGCCAATCCGCACGCTAACGGCGGTGTACTCATGAAGAACCTGAAGATGCCTGATTTCCGCGATTATGCCGTAAAAGTAGAAAAACCGGGGCAGGCCATTGGAGAAGCAACGAGAGTTCTCGGCAACTTTTTGCGGGATGTTATGAAACTTAATATGAAGAGCCATAATTTCCGGGTCTTCGGTCCTGATGAAACCGCTTCTAACCGCCTTGGCGCCCTGTTCGAAGTAACCGGAAAAACATGGATGGATGAAACTATTCCCGAAGATGATAATCTTTCTCCTGACGGACGCGTCATGGAAATACTCAGCGAGCATACCTGTCAGGGATGGCTTGAGGGATATCTGCTGACAGGCCGTCACGGCTTCTTTTCCTGCTATGAGGCATTTATTCACATTATTGACTCGATGTTTAACCAACATGCAAAATGGCTTAAAATCACAAGTGATGAGATCCCCTGGAGAAGGCCGATCGCTTCCTTAAATTATCTGCTGACCTCCCATGTATGGAGGCAGGACCATAACGGCTTCAGCCACCAGGACCCCGGATTTATCGATCACGTCGTAAATAAAAAGGCTGAGGTTATCCGTGTATATCTTCCTCCAGACGCGAATACACTTCTTTGTGTCAGCGACCATTGCCTTCGAAGCCGGGATTACGTAAATGTAATTGTTGCAGGTAAACAGCCGGCACTACAATATCTGAGTATGGATGAGGCTATAAAACATTGTAATGCCGGTGTCAGCATATGGGAATGGGCAAGTAATGACAAAGGTGCAGAGCCGGATGTTGTCATGGCATGCGCCGGAGACATTCCTACTCTTGAGACACTCGCGGCTGTAGAGATACTGCGGGAACAGGCCCCTGATTTAAAAATACGGGTAGTAAATATTGTAAACCTGATGAAACTGCAACCACAAAACGAGCACCCCCACGGCCTCTCAGACAAGGAATTTGATACGGTTTTCACAACTGATAAGCCGATCATTTTTGCTTTTCACGGGTATCCCTGGCTTATACACCGCCTCACATATCGCAGGACTAACCACCGGAACCTTCATGTAAGAGGCTATAAGGAGGAAGGCACGACAACTACTCCTTTTGATATGTGTGTGCTCAATGATATTGACCGCTTCGACCTTGTAGCCGACGTTATAGACCGCGTTCCCACGTTGGGTTATCATGCCGCATATATCAAACAATACGTGCGTGACAAACTGATCGATCATGAGGAATATATCAAAAAATATGGTCAGGACATGTCTGAGATCAGTGAATGGAAATGGGGGGGGACTGATTGATCATTTGCAGGGGCACGCAGCCGCGTGCCCTGGACACAGCCAATAATATCGCACAGTTATGAGCGAGGCAACAAGGGGCGAGGCAACGCCTGGCCCCTACATTAGTTGAACAGCTTCCTGTGCAAGAATTTCAGCCTCATTAACTGGAATAACAATCACATCAACCGTGCTTTTATCTGAACTTATGAGGCCCTCTTTTCCTCTTGTTTCTTCATTAGCGTGTCTATCAAGCACAATGCCGCACCACTCCATATCTTTAAGGATCATTCTCCTGATCTGCGGAGCATTCTCGCCAACTCCACCTCCGAATAGAATTGCGTCAACACCTCCTAAAGCAGCAGCATATGCCCCTATATACTTCTTAACGCGATAACAGTAAAGTTCAATGGCATAGCGTGCAGCCTGATCGTCTGTATCCAGGAGGGTTTTCATATCGCCGCTCAACCCTGATACGCCGAGAAGGCCTGAGGATTTATTGAGCATATTGTCAATTTGATTGACTGAAAGACCTGCATTATTTTTCAAATACACAATAATGCCGGAGTCAATATCTCCGGAACGGGTTGACATGACAAGACCCTCGTTTGGTGAAAAGCCCATTGAGGTGTCAACCGCCTTCCCCTTTTTGACTGCTGTTATTGAACAGCCTGAACCAAGCTGGATAGATATCACATTACCATCATTTCCCTTGACCGGCCTGATTATTTTCAGTCTCTCAAGCATGGCCCTGTGCGCTATCCCGTGAAAGCCATATCTTCTGATGCCATGCTTGCCGCACAGGTCGTGCGGCAGGGCATATTTCTTTGCTACATCAGGCATGTCCGTGTAGAAAGCAGTGTCAAACACCGCTATTTGAGGAGTATTGTGAGCAATGACAGCCCGGCATGCTTTTATCCAGTTCAACGCTATCGGATTATGCAGCGGAGCAAGTATTGAAATTCGTTCAATTTCTTTTTCGACCTTTTCACTTATCAAGCATGATTTAGTTAACGTTGATCCACCGTGAACTATGCGGTAAACTGCTGCGCTAATCATGCGTAACCGTTCACGCAGGAAGCTTTTTAGCAGATTTTCTGGTGCATCCTCAACAGACTTTACGTGCCTTTCGTCAATTCTGGTTAATTTTTTTTCAGTTTTTTCAAACAATCCGAGGCGGACTGATGAACTACCGGTGTTAACGGTTAAGATAATCATAGAGGTCTGATCAACTTTTCATCGACCTTCTTTTTGACCTTCTGCCTCTGTAACACATATTTCTCTATTTCAACAAGAACAAATACGGAAAAAGAAACTGCTGCTATAGTAATCCAATCAGTTAATTTGATGCTTCTTGTTTCAAACAGGTTCTGCATAAAAGGAACATACGTAAACACAACCTGGGCCAGCAGCACCGCTCCGATTGCTATGTAAATATATTTATTGCCTGAAAAGCCGCCCTTCCGCAGCACAGGAACTTTTAAAAACCTCGTGTTCAGGAGATAGAAGATTTCGAACACGACAAGGGTATTGACAGCGACGGTCCTTGCGTATTCGACAGATCCATTTTGAAATTTGTACAACAGGAAAAGCCCGAATGTACCTACAACAATTATGGTTGTCACAAACAGGATACGCCATATCAGAAAGCCCGAGAGAATCGGTTCCTTAGGATTGCGGGGCATTCGCTTCATCACATTAGCTTCAGACGGTTCAAAGGCAAGTGATAACGCGAGCGTCACAGCTGTAATCATGTTCACCCAGAGGATTTGTACCGGTGTGAGAGGCAGCATTCCACCGGACAAAATCGCGGCAATAATAATACCCGCCTCACCTCCGTTTGTGGGCAAAATAAAGGTGATTGATTTCCTTATATTGTCATAGACTGTCCGTCCTTCCACTACCGCGTACGCGATGGACTCAAAATTATCATCCATTAAAACCATTTCAGAAGCCTCTTTCGCTACTTCCGTACCCTTGATCCCCATGGATACTCCAACATCTGCACGCTTCAGAGCAGGAGCATCATTCACCCCGTCTCCTGTCATGGCACAAATCTCTCCGTTTGCCTGAAGGGCCTGAACAAGACGCAACTTGTGTTCGGGGCTTACCCTGGCAAACACATCCACCTTTTGAACAGTAAGACGAAGCTGCTCATCGTCCATTGTGTCCAGCTCTATTCCGGTCACTGCGGACAGGCCGTCACCGATGCCCATCTGTACGGCAATTGCCCTGGCAGTAACAACATGATCGCCTGTAATCATTTTCACCCTTATTCCCGCATTCCTGCACATTTCAATAGCATCTATCGCTTCGGAACGGGGCGGATCGATAATTCCATAAAGACCGAGCAGAGTCAACCCTCCCTGCACATCAGAGAAGCTCAATGTACGCTGCCCGCTGTCCACTGTCTTATATGCAACAGCAAGCAGCCTCTGACCGCGGGAGGCTGTTTCTTCAATGCGTTTGTGCCAGTAATGTAAATCAAGCGGCCTGTCTTCACCAAAGCTGCGCTCTCTGTTGCACATTTCAAATATCCGTTCAGGCGCGCCTTTCACATAAATGAAACCGTGTCCTGCGTGGTCGTGATGAAGTGTCGCCATAAACCGGTGTTCTGATTCAAAAGGGACTGAATCCGTCCTCGGGAACTCCTCAGCTTCAAGAGAGAGGTCAAAGCCGCCTTTTCTTGCCAATGCTATGAGCGCACCCTCCGTCGGGTCACCTTCCACAGTCCATTTCCCGTCTGTTTCGCGAAGCTGGGAATCATTGCAATGCTGTCCAGCCCTCAGTATTTCTTTTAATATCGGATAATCTGAAAAGACGACATCTTTTCCGTCAATTGAAAATCCGCCATGAGGATCATAACCCTCGCCGCTCACATTGAAGAGATAATTAGCGGTCACAATGGTCTTGGCAGTCATTTCATTCCGCGTAAGTGTCCCGGTCTTGTCAGAGCAGATCACGGTAACTGACCCCAGTGTCTCGACAGCCGGCAGACGCCGGATAATTGCCTTTCTTTTCGTCATGCGCTGTACACCGATAGCTAGAGTAATTGTGATGATTGCCGGCAGCCCTTCAGGTATGGCCGCGACAGCGAGACCCACAACAGCAAGAAACATTTCGCTGATTTCATATTTCCGTACAAATACACCGAACGCAAACGTCACTGCGGAAAATGCCATGATGGCAATTGTCAGGAAATGGCTGAACTCGGCTATCTGCCTCAGGAGTTTTGTTGTAAGAGGGCGGACCTTCTTGAGCATCATATTGATCCTGCCTATTTCCGTAACGTCTCCTGTGGCAATTACAACGCCTGTTCCCTGGCCATAGGTTACCAGGGTGCCCGAATATGCGATACATTTCCGGTCACCAACGGTCGCGGTTTCCTCCACAGGGGAGGTCGATTTTTCAACCGGCAATGATTCGCCTGTGAGAGCTGCTTCATCAATACGCAGCTCCTTGATTTTGAAAAGTCGTATATCACTCGGCACCTTGTCACCGGTCTGCAAATATACAATATCGCCCGGCACGAGTTCCTCGGCAGGAAGATTAAGCCTTTTGCCGTCTCTCAGAACTGTTGCGTGTGAAGACAACATCGTCCGTATCGCCTCAAGTGCTTTCTCCGCTTTACCCTCCTGAATGAACCCGATGACCGCGTTTATCAATACAACGCCGATAATTACCCCTGAATCTATCCAGTGGCCAATCAGGGCCGTAATGATACCCGCGGCAAGCAGGACATAAATCAGGACATTGTGAAATTGGAGCATAAACCGTGTAAAGGAAGACCGTTTTTTGGGGGGGCTTAGCTTATTCAGGCCGTATTGAGAGAAACGCTTTTCAACCTCCTCCCCTGACAGACCCTGCGGACCGCCAGGAAGCTGCTGAAATACACTGTCTATCTCCAGCGCATGCCAATGGGCTGCATTTGTAAAAGTACTATTCTTATCCATAATGGGACACTTCACATGATATTATCTGCATCGGAAAAATCATATCATACTTATATATGATGTACAACTGGCATATTCACTGAAACCCCTATTTTTTATGATATAATTTGATAATCAGGAGAAAGAAGAGTACGTTTTTTCCGGATATATGTTCTATGAATAAAACAAAAATTATATGCACAATAGGTCCTGCCACAGCCTCTAAGAAAACTCTTGCTCAGCTCATAAAATCAGGCATGGATGTTGCGCGCCTTAACTTCTCCCACGGGACCTATGATGAGCACAGTAAATACATCCGGTCCATCAGAACATTAAGTCAGGAGCTTCACAAACCCATAATGATACTTCAGGACCTGCAGGGGATAAAGATCAGAATCGGAACAGTCGCAAATGAAGCTATAAAAATACGGAAAGGCCAGAAGATCGCGCTGAAACCAGGGAGTGATACTTCTACTGAGGATACGCTCTATATTTCATATGATGCCCTCCTGAGTGATCTCAAGAAGGGGCAAAAAGTCCTTCTTGATGATGGACTGATACAACTCGTGGTTAGAGAGAAAAAGGAAGGTTCAGTGATTGCAACTGTAAAAGAGGGAGGAACTCTCACCTCAAACAAGGGGATTAATATTCCTGATACAGCAATTTCTCTTACAACATTTACAGAGAAAGACAGGGATGACCTTGAGTTCGGCATAAGAAACGAAGTTGATGCTATCGCCCTTTCTTTTGTACTGAATCATAGCGACATAATAACTGTTAAAGAATGGATGCATAATAAAAACGTGAACATCCCTGTTATAGCAAAGATAGAAAAACCTGAAGCTCTTCTCAATATTGATTCGATACTCGAAGCTTCAGACGGCATAATGGTAGCACGCGGTGATCTCGGAGTTGAGGTTCCACAGGAAGAAATCCCCGTTATTCAAAAAAACCTGATCAAAAAAGCAAATGAACGGAGAAAGCCCGTTATCACGGCAACACAGATGCTCGAATCCATGAGGGAACACGCGAGACCAACACGGGCGGAGGTAACTGATGTAGCGAATGCCGTAATTGACGGATCAGATGCTCTTATGCTTTCGGCTGAAACAGCTACCGGCAAGTACCCGGTGGGCGCGGTAAGAATAATGAGAAAGATAATAAAGACAACGGGAAATAAAGTCATAACCGGAATTGTTTCTCCCAAACTCTTTCATAACACTACGGAAGACAGATTAAGCAACGCGGTTGCGGACGCCGCGGTCAGAGCTGCAGA
Source organism: Thermodesulfovibrionia bacterium (assembly GCA_947259645.1). GTDB lineage: Bacteria > Nitrospirota > Thermodesulfovibrionia > UBA6902 > UBA6902 > Glo-13. The sequence goes on from CAMYND010000024.1 coordinate 21,411, forward strand.
TGATATCGGCGCAAAGTGCATAGCCGCTTTTACCCGTTCTGGCTTTACCGCACTGCTATTGTCAAAGTTCAGACCCACCGCCCCAATAATTGCGTTTACTCCTGACGAAGCAGTAATGAGGAAAATGTCGCTCTACTGGGGCGTGCAGCCTCTTTTCATGAGACTGCTCAAAAATACAGATGAAATGATTCGGGAAGTAGAAAAAACACTTATTAATCTGAAAGTGACAAAAGCTGGTGACCATATAGTAATTACCGCAAGCTCACCGATTGAGACGTACGGAAAAACTAACTTCCTGAAACTTCACCGGATTGGTCATGGAATGAACAGGTCATCATGAATTTCAAATTCATATTATGATATATCAAGAATTTCATGTAACATGTATATGTACGCTGTCAAGAGGAGGGAATTATGGAACGCTTCAAAAACATTCTGCTTGTTGTGAACAGCCAGGCAAAAAATCCGGCTGCGCTGTCCTGCGCTTTTTCATTGGCAAAAAATAACAGTGCAAAACTTAAAATCATTGATGTTGTGAACGAGATACCTAGCTATCGGCCGATGGTTCCTGAATCGATTAAAAACATAAATATTTACGACCTGCTCGCTGAGGAGAAAAGAGAGTATCTGGATCGGTTATTAAGGCCTTTTGAGAAAGAAGGAGTTGAAAGATCCGTCAAAATTCTTACGGGGACACCTTTTCTCGAGATTATTCGTGAGGTAATACGGGAAAGTCATGACCTTGTCATCGTTACCCCTGAGGGTAAAAGTGAATTCAAGGACATGCTTTTCGGGACCACCACTATGCACTTAATGCGTAAGTGCCCCTGTCCAGTCTGGGCTATTAAGCCATCATCGGATGTTCCGTTCCCCAGAATTCTTGCGGCAGTTGATCCCGATCCTGAAGACAAAGAAGAAATATCTCTCAACAAAATGATCCTTGAAATGTCTTCCTCTCTTGCCAGGATGCAGGAGAGCGAGCTGCATATCGTTCATGTATGGGATTTTCTTGTAAGAAGTGTAATGATCCCGAAAAATACAACGGATGAGATGGCTGATGAAATGAGAACTATTCACAAATCATGGTTCGATGATTTAGTGGAGAAACATGCGCCTGATCTTCCGGAAGATCAGATTCATCTGGTTAAGGGTGAAGCTGGAATCCAGATTTCCAGACTGGCAAAAGAAAAAGACATTGATCTCATTGTTATGGGAACATTAAGCAGGGCAGGAATCCCCGGGCTTTTCATAGGCAATACAGCTGAGAAAATCCTTTACCGGGTTGATTGCTCCGTCCTTGCGGTCAAGCCGGAAGGTTTTGTTTCACCGGTTCTTGCAGATTAGGTTAAGGAGCATAGTTGATATTGGACAGAAACGCCATTCATTGATATCCCCGGGAGGGCGGGACCTTTTTAGCTCTCACCGCTTGGCTTTCTTCCCACCTTTCCGTGTGCCTTTCTGATCAGATAATATCCAATGGCGAGAGCGAGCACTAGGGAAGCTATACCGATGAGCAGGAGTGGTGAAAGCTTTGTCATTTCCAGCGTAATAACTTTACGGGCCACGGCTATCAGGGCGATTGTAAATATGACCTCTACATGTATCTGCTCTTCAGTAATATATGCCCGCAGGGATTCAAGCAGTTCCAGTCCGATAAGGATCATGAGAAAAAAGCCGAATACGGTGAATAGCTGGTCTATGTTAAGGAGAAGAAAGGGCGGGTTAATCAATTCCTCTATAATTTTCCACCCCAGCCGAATCGTTGACAGGGCAACAACAAAGACCATCATGATGACAAGGACATACATTATGCCCCGTTCAAAAGTCCTGAGTTTATCAAGTAGTTGAAACTTAATCACGATGTACTATCCTCTTAGATTATTAGTAACCGGCCATATTAATTAAAATGGAACCAGCTGTTCATTGTCAAGCGGTGGCCACTGTTTTTATTACATTCCCGGTTTATTGAAGAGAACTGCATGTTTATTCTTGCAGAGGCGCCTCATCGCCTGTACACTAGTTCTTTTCCTGCTTTAATTTTCTGTTCCCATTGGAGAATCTACCTTAAATGTATAATGAAATCTACTGCCTTTTTTGAGGTTCAGCTGTTTTACTATATTAGCCTGGAGACGCTTCTCTTCCCTGTTCCATACGGTGTCATCCTTACTTTTGATTCTCATGCTTCCGCCTGCTATCTGGTCGTGACCTCCGGCATCGTCGGGGTCCTTGAAGCAGCTCCGTAATATCCCTGCTGCTGGTTTATCTTTCACCTTTGTCCTGAGCGAAGCATGAAGTTTTCCTTTAAAGCGGCCGGTAATAAAGGTCCACTCTGCCCGCCTGTAGCATAACAGAAAATCCGCAACCTCAGACACGGCATCCGGATTGCTTACCCATCCGAGATGGCATATCATCAGACCCTGACGCATTTTTGTACGGCTTATAGCGTGACTTAATGTTTCAAAATAATCCTTGCCGTGAACAGGCACCTGAATTCGTGCAAGCACGTGCATGTCCGCAAACGGAAGAATACCAAGGTAGGCCTCTAATATGTCACGCCTTCTAGCCCGGTAGAGATTAAGTGTATCAGTAGTAATCCCATAAGCCAGGGCTGTGGCCAGCCTTTTGGGAATATCACTCTTTAGTGACAAAAGGGCTTTAGCCAGGATTACACTGGTTGCTCCGCAACTGGTATCTATAAGGGTGCATTCACTCTGAGGGCGGTTAACCGGGGGATGCTGATCTATGATCAGGGTGGCTTTCCTGCTATTCGGGAATGGGTTATTCTCGAATTCCGGCTGTGTGTCTATTAATGCTATGTGGGCATGGTTATCAATATCCCGGGGCCTTAATTTATGAACAGGAAGCCTGAGCAAACTGACCATATTCCGGTTCTCTATCCGCCCGATAATACCTCGGTACACAATTCGTGACATAATGCCGAAACTGTGTTCAGCGAGATACTTTAATGCATAAGCCCCGGCAAGGGCATCGGGATCAGGATAGTCATGAGTCAGAATTAAAAGAGGAGATATTGTTTTTTTTCTTTCCGCAAGGAAAGAAAGGAGCTTTTGTTCACTGTGCAAATTATCTCTCTTGTTCAATATATTTTTTCAGGCCCGAGCTACTTGGTTTTTTTCGCGCCATTAGGCCTCCGCCTTCTTTTACGTGCTTTCTTAATGAGTGATTTCATGTTTTCAAGTTTACCAAAACAGAGCAGCGTGTCTTCCTCGAATATTTCCCGTGTAGCTTTTGGGTTAGAAATTGTTGTACGGCCCCGCATGATACTCATAACAATAATATCTTTTTCTCTGAATCCCGCGTCTTTTACTGTTTTCCCTATGATTTCAGAGTTCTTCAGTATCTGAATTTCTGCAACACCATACCCTTTGTCCATAGTCAAACGCTGTCTCAGATCAATTTCAGGGATGTTGCACTGCTCCTCCAGGAATTCAACCATAGCACCTGCCACATCGATGCCGGTCGCTCTCTCAATCCCTTCAAGCCCGGGTGAAGAGTTTACCTCCATTAATTTAGGCCCCCTTTCTCCCTCCAGCATATCAACCCCGGCCACATTGAGTCCCGTAAGCTGCGCAGCACGAATAGCCGTATGCCTATACTTATCATCCAGTTCAACCGGTTCAACTCTTCCTCCGCGATGAACATTGCTCCTGAACTCATCCCCTTTGGCGACACGCCGCATCGCAGCAACAACTTTATTGCCGACCACGATGGCCCGGATGTCCCGCCCTTTACTTTCCTCTACAAATTTCTGGATCAACACATTTTGCCGTGTGCTCTGAAGGGTCTCAACAATCGCCTCGGCGACCTTGTTTGTATCAGCAAGGATAACCCCGATTCCCTGGGTCCCTTCTATCAGTTTAATCACAACAGGCGCCCCCCCGATCTTTTCAATACCCGGAACAATAGCATCTCTACTCCGGACAAAAAGCGTCTGGGGAATACCGAGGTTATGGCGGGCAAGCAGTTGAATGGAAAAGAGCTTATCTCTGGAAGTGATGATCCCAAGAGAGGAATTGAGACAGCATACGCCCATCTGCTCAAACTGACGGACGATTGCTGTTCCAAAAAATGTTATGGAAGCGCCGATTCTCGGGATAACAGCGTCAAAGTGAGGAAGCCTCCTGTTTTTATACAGAAGATCAGGGTAACCTTCTTCCACATTTATTGCAAAGTCCATGGAATTCAGGACCTTGGCTTCATGGCCGCGGTCTTTGCACGCCTGTCGCAAGCGCTTGGTACTATAAAGCCTTGATCCTCTCGATAAGATTGCAAATTTCATTTCTTGGCACCTTTCTTTTTCACTTTCAATAAAAAAGACCTGTCGACATCCACGAGAAAATCCTCATCTATCGCTGTTCTTCCAAGCAGCATACGAAAGTTCATGCCCTTGCGGTCAATGAGATTAACTACGATTTCACGTTCGATCCCGCCAAACCTGATTCTTGTTTTTACGTACCAGCGCCTTGTCCTGTCTCCTGTGCTGGACTTTACGTGACCCTGTTTGAACTTCTCCGCAATGATATGCTTTTTTCTTGACCGGTTCTTTTCACAGGGAATAACAACAAAGCTGATCCGGTCATCTTTCAGCAGCTTTATGTCTTCCACGTGCAGAGAACTGGTCCTCGCTCCGGTGTCTACCTTGGCACGCACATTATGAATTCTCCAATCAGGCAAATCAACGTACTCCCGCCAACCTATTATTATTTTTTCTTTCACGTGTTGTTGGTTATCTTTAGTCAAGGCTGCAGTAACCTCACTAAATCATGTACTGCAGATAAAAGGAGAGTACAGAAACATTCAGATATGGGTAATATCATCTTCTTCACTTTTTTCTGTCAGCATTTTGTCGATATAGCCTTTTGCAGCATCTCTGCCGCCCAGCCCGAATGCAACTGCTAATGCGAGCACCACGCCCCCGAATACAACAGCGAAAGCGATAAGCACTGTATCTTCACCAATTCCGAGAAGCTCCAGGGCCATGGTCGCCGCCATGATAAACACCGTGAATTTGACAAACTTTCCGATGAGCCCTGAGATGGCAAAACCTTCATTGACAGCAGCAATAAGAGCCGCTCTTCCCAGGAAATTTCCGAGCAGATATCCGGCTACCAGAATAATAGCAGCAGCAATCACGTTCGGCACATAAAGCCAGAATTCCTGAAGGAGATTTTCTACAGCAGGGATTTTGAGCGCATCAAGACCCATAATCACAAAAGATATAAGAATCAGCCAATATATGGCATTGCCCACCAGCCAGGAAACGGGTTCCTTAATCCCGCTTTTCTGGAGCATTTGCGCCAAACCAACTTTCTCCGAGAGCCTGTCCATTTTCAGCAATCTGGACAATCGGCTGATTATTGCCCTCAGGATTGCGGCAATAAGAAACCCGATAATTATGAGAATTAATCCAATAAAGAGATTGGGAAGAAATCCTGCAATCTTGGATAAGAACTTTTCTAGCGGTTCCATTAAAATATTATCCATAATTCCCCCTTAATCCCATCCTTCAATGAGATATGGCTTTGTTTTTTCAAATGCACGACACAGTGTTTCAAGTCGCTCCTCAACCTCAATGGCATTACTCTCTGCCATGTCCTGCACAAGGGAGGCTACTTTACCAAGGTAGAGCGGCGTTAATGTCTTGAGAATATGGTCAGCGCTCATTATTTTTCTATGGCACGCAATTGCATAGTCATATATAATTCTTGCCCACAAATCATCGTTAAACACAAAAGGCTCCGAAGTAACTGTTTCCACCAGTTCTAACATGCTGCCGATAGAAAGGATTTCCTTTAACAGATCGTTCAGCTCCTTGACACCAAGGGAGAACATCTCAATCATCCGGCTGACATTCACGTTGACCGGTTCCAGACCCACAGAAAATTCAAACCCGAAAAGCGGCACCGGAACGGATGATTTTACTTCCTTCCATTTATCAGGATACTCCTCCATGAGCATGAAGAGCGCACTGACGACCTGGGTCAGCATCGCGGACAGATCCGATGAAGGGTCTTTGGCCGCATGAATTTTTGCCCCGAGAAATGACTGACAAACCCTGAAACCGTTAGCCACCGCAGTAGTAGTCATCCAGATATCGATCCCGAACCTCGCTACATCGGACTCCCATACATCCTTTGTCAGGTAAAATTCAGCCAGCTTCCCTGAAAAGCCGAAGTCACCGCCGATAGGCTGTCTGATATGCCTGCCGTATAAGGCTCTCGTAACCGGATAAATAATGCTGTTTGTTATAGTACCATCATACTTGTGTCTGAGATAGTACGGAGTTACAAAATCAAAGTTCCGTTCAAGCACCGGACTTATCAGTAAATCAATCCACTCCGGAGTAATGCTCCTCAGGTCTGAATCCACCACTGCACAGGCCTTGACGCCCAGTTCCTTCGCTACCTGAAAAATTGTCCTGAAAGCGCTGCCTTTGCCCGGAATGCCGTGATACGGTGTTGATATTTTTGAAAGGAGGCTCTGCCGCTGATCTATGAGGAGGGGCTGAAAATCATCAATGGCAGTTTTCTCAACGATCTCATGAGTAGCGTCTGTAGAGCCGCCGTCCGAATTGATAAGAATGGCTTTCTGGTCAGGGAAATATTTGGCAAAGCCCGCCTGAACCGCCCTGACAACATGTCCGATCGTGTCAGCATTGTTAAAGCTCGGGATGCCAACCAGGATATCTGCCTCTCCGATTTCCCTGAGCTTTTCGCTGACCTCATCTCTTAAAACAACTGTTTCTATCTCATCTCTCCTGAAAGCTGAAAAAGTTTACTTTGATGATGCTGCCTTTGTCAACAAGAAAATACAGCCCCCTGATATGCTATTTGATCCCAAGGCACAGCACGATAAAATTGTCATTCATTGTCTTTATCCACAGCTTCAAGAAGATGTGCATAGATATCAGGAATACTGTATGTCACGCGGTTCCATGAGGGAATCAACGGAGCTTCCGTAGGTCCCCGGCTCTGCTCCCATGCTGTCCAGAGATGGCCGCGAAACTGTTGAGCTGTCATTTCTTCATTGTATCGGTCCAAAAACAGGTTGTTCATCTCTGCGTCATCACTATAGCACTTGATAAATTTCAGGGCATTGCCGTAATAGGTATGGAGCATCATGTCCACAAAGGAATCGTCAAGTGCAATGCCATGAGCCCTCATGTAATGCAGATAAAATTTTGCTATGTCTATCACCATTCGGGAAAGCCCTGTTGTAACATCTTCAGGTGAAAGCTCCTGGTGTTTGTGCTCATAATTAGTTACCAGGTCTGCCTGTGCTACTTTACCATCCTTGACCCGGTGATATACCTCCGACAAGGTAGCAACCTCCAGGGACCAGTCATATGCGATATTCATTTCCCGCGCCAGCCGTGATGTATAGCTGAATTCACCGGAAAGTGGATATTTAAACATTCTGTGGTAACTGAAAAACCTGCCCAGTTCACGGTATCCCCGCTCGTACATAACGTTCATCATGGCATCCACAAAAGGCGTAACAAAAAGTCGTGTCACTCGTCCTTTCATCACCTTTTCAGAAGGCGATATCCGTACATAATATCCTTTACAGAACTCATAATCCTTGTGAGGATTTGCTGTAGGCTCAATGAGTCGGCCCAGGAGCAGCCGGTCATAGGTTACAATGTCAAGGTCGTGGAGAGCTATCACATCTGAATCTCCACGGGCAAGTACGTAGCCAAGGGCCATCCAGACAGATTGTCCCTTTCCCTGAACGCCGGTCATAATGTCCTTTTCCCTTATTCTGTCAAACACCTCCTGTACTCTCGGACCGTTAATCCATACAACGGGAACACTTCTTTTTGACGTGCGAAGTGAGTCAAAGTATTCCTTCGCTTCAATGAATTTCCCCTCTTCCTCTGTACCGTTAAATGAAATAACTACATTTTTCAGATACTTTACTTTCTTTATTTTTTCAACTATTTTATCAAGGACTTCACGATTTTCAAGTTCAGTAAAAAAACATGGCAGAAGAAGTGTTATCCTTGTCTTGCCGGCATACTTTTCAAGACGCTCTTCGAGATTGATCAGATACTCATCTGCATCAAACACCTTGTACAAGTCATGGAATGTGGTAATTTCTCCCTCTTGATGAAAGTCTGTCATAATGCCTCTCTCTGATTCATGTTATAAGCAGCAAAAGTTAACTTAATACAATTATATATCGAAATGGGCTTCTGGACAAATTATTTTTTTCTTGAATAGCAAGGATATCGAGGTTATGATATGGTCATGGTGTATTTGCATCATTTATCAGTATGGTAACTAAGGATTACTTAATACCATAAATGCCGGCCTGATTTGGCTGGCACGGTTGAAATAAAGAATTTCAGGCTATGAAGATGATAAACTATTCTGCGCTGGTTGATACGCTTACCACAACTTTTTCAACTATCACAGCAAATGTTGTTGCCTACCTTCCGCGACTCCTCACTGCTGCCGCTCTTCTCATCATTGGATGGCTGATTGCCAGCCTGGTCCGTGCCGTTATTGTCCGCCTTATGAGCGGGCTCGACAGTTTATGGCGGAGGATAATTGCCAAAAGCGATCTGGCAAAGGGGCAGAGCCGGTATTCGCCGACAAAAGTCGTCGGTGAAATTTCATTCTGGGCGATTATTCTTCTCTTTGTGTCACTTGCAGCGGATATACTGGGATTGACCGCATTTGTATCCTGGATTGCCAAGGTTGTATCGTTTTTCCCCTTAATCATCGCCGGTCTCGTTATTATTGTCGCGGGAGTTATCCTGAGTTCTCTTGTTCGGGACCTCGTTGCGAGCACAGCCTCTGCGGCAGGGACCATGCAGGCCAACCTCCTCGGCCGCACTGCCCAGGTCATGATACTCTTGATCGCCGTTGTCATCGGCGTTGATCAGATCGGCATTGATATTACATTTATAACGATAATAGCCGGGATAATCCTGGCAACGACGCTCGGGGCTGTGGCTCTGGCGTTCGGAATAGGCGCCAAAGAGCATGTGGCAAACATCATAGCAGGCTATCATACGCGGCAGCGCTATCGGACCGGCGATACAGTCAGAATTCTTGACATAGAGGGGAGAATAGTCAAGATCAGTTCAACAAGGGTGGTAATTGACGCTGCAGATGGCCAGGTATCGGTGCCTGCCCGGAAGTTTAATTCCGAAACTTCAGTACTTATAGAGCGGGAAGACTGACATGCCACGGACAAAAGTACTTGCAATGGAGTTTCTTGACAGGCACCCTGCTGACTGCGCGCGCATCCTTGAGAATATTCCCGTCCGCTCGGTCTGCGCTTTTATCAGCTCTATCCGGCCCGGACCTGCCGCCGCGGTTATAGAGAAAATGGTTACCTCGCATGGGACAGAGTGTGTCCAGTACCTGGACAGCAAAACTGCGGCTTCAGTCATGAGTGAAATGAAGCCGCCCCAGGCGGCAAGACTGTTGCGGGCAATGAGTCCTCAGGCACAAGAAAAAATTCTTGAAATGGTTCCTTCCTATTCCAGAAAGCTTATACAGAAGGCTTTCAGGTATCCGGAACAGACCGTTGGCAGACTGATGGACTCCAACCCTTTCTGCCTTGCCGAGTCTGTTTCACTATCTGAAGCTGTTAAAAAAGTCAAAAATCTGAAGAATCATGCCCTTCATGAAGTGTTTATCGTTGACAATGATCACAAGCTGACAGGCGTGCTCTCTGTTTCCGCACTTCTGTCTTCTGATCGATCATCACCGGTTCAGAAAGTTATGACCCTCAGCGTTCCCTACCTTTCCGCCCGTTCAAGTCTTTCATCCGCTGCCCGCTATTCCGGGTGGAAAATCTATGGATCGCTGCCTGTTGTTGAAGAGGACCATACACTTGTGGGAGTTCTCAAAATCAGTACAATCATGGACCATCTGGAGAAGCACCGTATGGATACTCAGCAGGATGATATCATGAGTGAAATGTTTTCAATGACAAAAATGTACTGGATTGTAATGGCAGAGTTAATGGGCTCAGTCTCAGGAGAGGAACCGAACAGTGAAAAAGCAGAGGGAATGAATGTCAAAGGAAATTGAAAGTGTAATCCAGACATTAAACAGGGAATATCTGACACGGTACCCTGCAGAAGCCGTAAATGTCATGGGGAGGCTGAAAGGTGATGAAATTGCTTCGCTGCTTGAAGCACAGCAGCCCCGTCAGGCGGCGGGGGTGTGGGAGAAGCTTTCCCCTGAAATAGCGGCTGATGTCATTTCAAGAGTCAGGGAATCTTCTGCCCTTGAAATACTGTCCATTGCTGACCCTACAATTACGGCACGCATACTTATGCGCGCTGCCAAAGAAGCACGGCATCGTTTTCTTAATCTGTTTGATGAGGGGAAAAAGAGCCAGCTTATAGAGCTGATGCAATACCCTGAAGGCTCTGCCGGTTCCCTGATGGACACGCGTTTCGCGGTACTTCACGAAGAAATGACAGCAAAAGAAGTGTTGCAGCTTCTGAAAAAAAACAAACCCCGCTTCACCCGTCATCTTTTCCTTCTCACTGACGATGGTCAACTGAAAAGCATGCTGGACATTCAGGAACTCGCACTTGCCCCGCAAAATCAGCACCTGGCCTCTTTTGCTCAACCTGTATCAGCGGCAGTTCTGCCTGTGGCGAGCCGTGAAGAAGTTGTTAACAACCTGGAAAAATACAAGCTTGCAGACCTTCCTGTGGTTGATGTTGATGGAAAGCTATTAGGGGTAATCCGTTACAGCGCCCTCATGAATGCCGTGAGGGAAGAAACAAGTGCTGACATCCTCACCATGGTTGGTGTCAGCAAGAATGAACGGGCTCTTTCAAAAGCGGGATATGTTGTAAAAAAACGACTGCCCTGGCTGCAGATAAACCTCCTGACCGCATTTCTGGCAGCATCGGTCGTCGGAATATTTGAAGGAACTATTGCGAAATTTACCGCCCTCGCGGTTCTGCTTCCCGTTGTGGCAGGGCAGTCCGGAAATGCCGGCGCGCAGGCTCTGGCAGTTACCATGCGCGGTCTTGCTCTGCGCGAGATCGGCACCAGTCACTGGCGTCGTGTAGCAGTAAAAGAAATCAGTGCAGGATTTTTTAATGGGATTGCCATTGCCCTGACAACCGCGACCGGTGTCTATTTCTGGAGCAAGTCTCCCGGTCTCTCAATGGTAATCGCAATTTCCATGGTAATATCCATGATGGCTGCGGCTGTCTCGGGAGTTGTAATCCCAATGGTGCTTTCTGCAGCCGGACAGGACCCGGCTCAATCTTCATCCATAATTCTGACAACAGTAACAGACGTGGTAGGCTTTTTTTCGTTCCTCGGGATTGCGACTTTGCTGTCGACCATGCTGTAGCCAATGCTATAAGTTTACTTCAGGAGATGTGTGAGCGGAAATATTTCGTATAAACTAAAAAATTCACTTCAGGGCGCACTGGCGGGAGGGGGAGATCCGGCCACTTCACCGCTGTATGTATTTGGCCCATTCCTGAGCCTTATCGTTGGCGCGGGAGTGGCTTCGATCACGTTCGGTGCCTCTGTCTGGATGGCTGTTTTCACCGTCATTGCCGTCTCCGCCATGTATCGCTATGTGATGATCTGGGTGATCGATGGCAGCGGAGGAAGCGGACTGACAGAGGAGGAATTCGGGGGCTGGGCGGTTAAGACCAATGCCGCTATAACCATAATAGAATATACGCTTACCTTTCTGGTAAGTATTGCTGCCCTGGTGACCTTCATTGCTGACCGTTTTCCTGTTCTCAACACTCAGTTGTTTTCAATTGATGCAAGAGCTGTTGTAGCTATTTTTTTTACCCTTCTGGTAGGATTTCTCGTAAATCGGGGGCCCACACTCTCTGCCCGCTTCTTTGGTCCTGCCACAGCTGCAGTCCTTGTACTGCTCTGGGGTATGATCTTTTCCGTTATCTACCAGAGGGGGCTTCAGTTGCCGGATTTAAACCTGAAAGCCTTCTCCGGAGAATATGTTCACTTTACCCTGGGAGGCTATGCCCGAATACTGGCGCTCATGACAGGCATTGAGATCTTTGCCAATCTGGTAGCTGCCTACGACGGGACAGCTCGTGAAAAAAGCAGGAAAGCCTTCGGTAGTCTCCTCATTGTCATGGGTACAACCGCCTTAACCATGCTCATTGTGGGACCGGCTATCCTGGCGCTCTCTGATCCGGCAAACCCGGATGTTTCTGTCTTTACCCAGACCATGGACGCGATCCTGCCCGCCCCTCTGGCTTATCTGGGCAGTCTGATCGGGATAGCCGTACTGCTTTCAGCGGCAGCAGCCAGTGCCCAGGGGGTTCAAAACCTTTCGCTCGGCCTCAAGAACCGTCATTACATCCCCGGCTACTGGGGAATAAGAAACCGTTTTGATGTGCCGACAGTTCCGGTATGGTTTCAGGTATTCTTAGTCGTAATCTGTTTCCTCTTATTCGGCACCAGAGAGGAAACATATCTTGCCCTGTATGCTGCAGGGGTCTTTATCCTTCTCAGCATGACCGGATGGGCCACGGCAAAGAGACTGATGGGCAGATTGAAATCAGGACCGACCTTCAATGAGGTCGTTGCATTCCTTCTGACCCTCTTTGCCTCTGTGCTCTCCACTCTGGCGACCCTCATTATTTTTGAAGAACGATTTGTTGAGGGTGCGTGGCTGTATTTTATCAGTTATTTCAGAAACAGGCTCGGTGAACCTTCAGGGGTGCAGGACCGTCTCAAGTTCATCCTTGAATCCTCGCCGCTCAATCCTATGCGGAGAATGGTACCCATGACTGTTTATAGCCTGAAGAAGATCATAGTACCCCTTGACGGTACGGAAAATGCCGAGTCAAGTCTTCCGTCGGCTGTGAAGCTGTCCAGGGAATATGGCGCCTCAATCACCCTTGTAACAGTGGTCGGTGAGGATAATACAGGAATGAACGCTGCTGAAGCAGAAGGGTATCTCGGTGATGTTGCCAAACAGATCGCCCTGCCTGGAAAAGAGGTAAAATTTCAGGTTGTTAAAGGCGATCCGGCAAAGAAGATTGCACGTCTCAGTATTGACGATGATTATGATCTTCTGGTGATGACCACCGTCGGCAAAACTCCTGCGGAAAGACTGCTGACGTCGCCGGTGACCTATAGTGTCATGTTTGAAACGACTCCACCGCTCCTCCTCGTGCGGCCCACCGACGACTGGCGCTGCCGCCGGAGCGACTTCA